>CAZFRL010000020.1:0-24748 GCA_964521325.1 uncultured Dehalococcoidales bacterium
TCGGCAGCTATGGTAAAACCTAAATCGATAAACAAAGGCAGTGGCGTTGAATCTGATCACGGCTAAAGCTGGACTCAATTACCTAACCTAGTTTTACCTAATGTTTGCGGCGTCGAGCGCTATTTGCAGAGAGTCCTCGGAGCCGGTTTGCGGCAGCCTTGTCGATTACCAGCAGCTTAGCCAACTGCAGTTCTTCGACTCTCTCCGGCTTTAATGCTTGGCACAAGTTCGTCGGGTCGAGCGCCACTTGTAGGGCTGCAATCCAGGGCTCAGCAGAGCCGCTGGCAGCAACGCTAGGGAAGGTTTGGCTATGCTGAATTGCCGAGTCTGGCCGTCCTCGCAGTTGTGTGGCTGCGGGTGGCTGTAACGCCCGAGTGTTGTCTTGCCTGCTGCTTTCGGCAGGGTTCTCGAGAATTCTGATTGCCTCTTCAAGATGCTTAGGCACAACTCCCAGATAGACTGCTGTAGTCTTTAAGTCAGCATGGCCGAGCAATTCCTGAATCGCTCTTATGTTGGCTCCACCTTCAACCAACCTCGTGGCGAAGGCATGCCGCAAGTCGTGAGGGTGGAAGCCCAGCTCCCCAGCTAACATAGCATACTTCTTGACTACTTCGTAGACTCCCTTATCTTTTAGCCCGACCACAAACTCGTCAGGGTTCTTGTCTTGGCAGACCTGCTCCAGCAGCTCATGCAATTCTCTGGTCAGAGGGATAACCCTGTCTTTGTTCCCTTTGCCGCGAGTGCGTAGCATCCTACCTGTGAAGTCAACATTGCGAACGCGAAGGCCTATTACCTCTGAGCGCCGTAAGCCAGCATCGCTCATGAGTCTTATGACGACATGGTTGCGGGGATTGCCCGTGGCAAGGCTGAAGATGCGCTTTATCTTCTCAGCGCTGTGGTACGAGGGGAGATGCTGGGGGACCTTTACGGGAAACTCCAGTCTCTCACCTCGCCAAGCATGGAATCCCCGGAGCACTGCCCGGTAGAGGCGCAAGGTAGAGGGCTCGAAGCCATTCTCCCTCAGGCGAGCGAGAAAAAGACGCGAGGCCTCCACCGAGGGTGAGTTTTCCCCGAGGGCTCTCTGGTACTGAAGAAGCACGCCGCGGTAGCGGTAGGCAGTATTGTTGTTCACTGAATGCTGGAAGAGCCCCGCCTTTTCGTAAGTCGCCAGTTCGTCCCGCAGTGCGCCACTCAGTTGCTCGTTTTTGGGAGCTTTGGTTCTCGGTCTCATGTCAGACATAGCTAGCAATTTCTCCCTGCAGGAATTAGAATGCCCCCAAGCGAATTCGAATCGCTGTTACCGGCTTGAAAGGCCGATGTCCTAGGCCTCTAGACGATGGGGGCACACCATAAAAGTATAGCAGAGACACAGCTAATGGACAAGGCGGGAGAGCAGACATTTGACACCTGGCTACGGCAATTGGTAGAATATATTGTTTATTCAGGAGGAAAGAAATTTACGCTATTATTGAAACTGGCGGTAAGCAATACACGGTAACCCCTGGTCAGACTATAGATGTGGAGCGCCTAGATGCAGCTGAGGGTGCTAAAGTTAACCTGGACAGGGTATTACTTGTTGCTGATGGCGACAAGGTAACTGTAGGCACACCCACTGTTGATGGGGCAAAGGTAGTGGCTACCTCGCAAGGGGAAGGCAAGGGTAAAAAGATTATCGTTTTTAAATATAAGCCCAAGGTGCGTTACCACAAGAAGACAGGACACCGTCAGCTTTATACCAGGTTGACTATTGACAAGATAGTCGCACCGAAAGGGGTGAAGCAAAGTGGCGCATAAGAAGGGGGGTGGCTCCACCCGCTGCGGTCGGGATAGCCAAGCCAAACGGCTCGGCGTAAAAAGATTTGCTGGACAGAGAGTAAATGCTGGAACTATTTTGGTTCGGCAACGGGGCACACGTATTCACCCCGGCAATAATGTAGGTGTGGGCAAGGATTACACCCTTTTTGCCCTGATTGATGGCGTGGTTAAATTCGAGCCTACCAGCAACAATAGGAGGAAGGTTAGCATTTACGCTGGCTAAATGGCGTGAAGGATAAGATTCATCCCGAGTATTATAATGATGCCAAGGTAATTTGCTCCTGTGGTAATACCTTTATTATCGGCTCCACCAAGAAGACACTAAAGGTTGAGCTGTGCAGTAAATGCCACCCATTCTTCACCGGGGAGCGCAGGATAGTAGATACTGAGGGGCGGGTGGAGCGGTTTAAGCGGCGCTATAAGATGCAAGGCTAAACAGGTATACTTGTGGAAGGAAGGAGCGGGGTTACCAGACCGCTCCTTTTTGTTTATTAATTATGGCCAAGAGACTTCGTTACGGGGGGCAGGCAGTTATTGAGGGGGTGATGATGCGGGGGCAGAAGACTGTAGTAACTGCAGTGCGCCGACCCAATGGTGAGCTGGCTCTAGACACTCAACCGCTAGCTACTATCTATACTGGACGAATGAGGAAAGCCCCGTTAATCCGGGGCATTATCGTCTTGATTGAGACTCTGGCTCTAGGTATTAAGACACTGCTCTACTCGGCTAATGTATCCCTAGAGGAGGAAGAGGAGAAGGTTTCGGGGGGGTTAGCTTGGGTCATGGTTGCTATCTCCGTAGCCCTGGTCGTGGCTCTGTTCTTTGTAGCTCCTCTTTTCCTCACCAAGTTACTTGACCCTTATATCAATTCCTCTCTGGTATTTCACCTGATAGAGGGATGCTTTCGGCTGGCTATTTTCATCGCTTACCTTAAGGTAATGACACTATTTCCTGACATCAGGCGAGTTTTTGCTTATCATGGTGCCGAGCACAAGGCGATAAATGCCTATGAGGATGGCGCTCCCCTGGAGGTAGAGGCAGCCAGAGGATATAGCACCGCTCACAGGCGTTGTGGCACCAGCTTTCTGTTTGTAGTTGTGATTATAGCCATTGTGGTCTTTGCCCTCATTGGCTTGCCTTCGGTATGGCTGATGCTGCTGGCTCGAATTATCCTCATCCCGGTTATTGCTGCCCTGGGCTATGAGATTATTTACTTTGGAGCCGCCCATAGTAATAATGCTGTAGTCAGGGCTATTATGGCTCCTGGACTGCTGCTACAGTCACTGACCACCAGAGAACCCGATGATAGCCAGCTTGAGGTTGCCTTATCAGCATTAAAGAGGCTGGTGGAAGTTGACCAGCTTGAGGAGACAGCTTAGACTTCCTTTTGCTGGCTTGCCTCTACATCCTGTTCCGTCAGTTGTTGAAAGAAACAGGTCTTATTACCAGTGTGACATATCGGACCGGTGGGCTGCCCCTTAACCAGAATGGTATCGCTATCACAATCCTTCCATATTGAGCGTACCTTGATGCGGTTGCCTGAGGTCTCCCCCTTATGCCACAGCTCCTGTCGGCTGCGACTGTAAAACCATACTTCGCCACTGGACAAGGTTCGGCGCAGTGCTTCCCGGTCCATATAGCCCAGCATCAGCACCTCGCCAGTATCGGCATCCTGGGCTATCGCCGGGATGAGCCCCTTTTCATTAAACTTTAGATTCTCCAGCAACCTTACCCCCTTTATCCCCCTTCAAAGAGGAAAGCATAAACTTGAAGGCCACCAAAAAACTACCATTAATAAGGGTGTTTCTTATATTCGGCTAGCAGCGGCTAGGGCTTGTTTCAGGTTGATGTCTCCGGTATAGAGTGCCTTGCCTACTATGGCCCCTTCCACCCCAAGCTTTTTCAACATACTGAGGTGGTTTAGCGATGAAATACCACCGGCAGCAATGATAGGCCGTTCAATGGCAGTAACCAGCTCAGCGATAGCAGCAAAATTTGGCTCAGTAAGGGTACCATCACGACTAATATCAGTGTAAATAAAACGCTTTACCCCAAGCCGGGTCATTGATTTAGCGAATTCTATAACGTTTAGCTCGGTTGTCTGTTTCCACCCATGTGTAGCAATATTTCCCTCCCGGGCATCAACACCGACGATAATGGATTCACTGAACTTAGAGCACACCTTTTCAACCAACTCTGGGTTTTCCACGGCTACTGTGCCTAGGATAACACGCTCTATGCCAACTTTAAGTAATTGCTCTACAGTTTCCAGTCGGCGGATGCCACCTCCCAGTTGGGTAGGGACTAAGGTGGCGCCGGCTATCTCTTTAATAATATCAAGATTACATAACTCGCCAATGGCAGCACCATCGAGGTCAACAACATGCAGCCTTGGCGCTCCTACCGATTGCCATTCAAGGGCTACCTCTACCGGGTCGTCAGAGAATACCGTTTCCATCCCATAGTCACCCTGATACAGGCGAACGCACCTGCCCTGCCTAAGGTCTATAGCCGGGATTATTTCTATTGTAGCCTCACCTCACAGATTAATATTGGAATACTTTTTCCAAGGTCTAGCGACAGTTTTGTTTTCCAAAGCATCCAGGGCCCTATTTATGAATTTTCTGGTATCGCGGGGCATTATTATATCGTCAACATAGCCCCGCTCAGCCCCGCAGTATGGGTTCTCATAAAGTTCGCTATATTCGTTTATCCGCTTTGCCCTAGTCTCCCCCGGGTTTTCCGCAGCCTTTATCTCCTTGGCAAAGATAACACTGGCTGCAGTCTCAGCGCCAACGATAGTGACACGAGCCGTTGGCCAAGCAAAGACAAAGTCAGCACCTATACCCTTGTCAAGCATCCCGTAGTGGGCACCGGCATAGGACTTCCTCAGGATGATTGAAATTAGAGGCACGGTAGCATCAGCCCAAGCAAACAGCAATTTGGCACCGTGTCGTAAGATGCCCTTCCAATCCTGGTCAGAACCTATCATATAACCCGGGCAATCCTGAAAAGTAACCACCGGGATGTTGAACAGGTCACAAAACCTGACAAACCTCGCCCCTTTGTCGGCGGCATCTATGTCTATAGTGCCGGCTGCCCACATCGGTTGATTTGCCCAAATGCCCACCGGGCGCCCGTTAAAGCGGCCAAAGCCAGTTATTACATTTTTGGCATGTTCCTTCATTGTCTCAAAGAAATAGCCATCATCCACTATCGTTTTGATTACGTTATACATATCATACGGCTGAGTTGGTTGGTCAGGGATGATGGTATCAAGCTCAGGAATTATCCTTTCCGGGTCATCATTGGTCACAATGCGAGGCGGTTTTTTTTGCTTATTATTAGACGGGAAGAAAGACAAAAGTTCCTTTGCTTTATCTAAAGCGTCTTTGTCATCCTCAGCCACTATGTGGGTCTGACCCGATTTAATGGCATGAGCTTTCCAGCCAGAGAGTTCCTCAAGGGTAATCTCCTCCCCCAGCTGCGTTTTAACAAAGGCAGGACCGGCAATTCCCATAAAGCCGGTATGCCTAGTCTGGATGAGGAAATCCTGCATTACGGGGTGATAGGCCTGCCCTCCCAAGCAAGGGCCCATTAGCAAAGCTATCTGAGGGATTATCCCTGAAGCCAGGATTTGAGACCTGAATAACCAGCCGTAAGCTTCTAGAGTGTCCCCCCCCTCTTGGAGTCGGGCACCACCCGAGTCATTCATACCTACAAATGGCCACCCTTTTTCCTTAGCGAAATCCACAGCACGGACAAACTTCCGGCCATGATATTCGCCAAAAGTCCCAGCCATAGTAGTATAATCCTCAGCAGCAACAACAGCAAACCTGCCATTTACCTTGCCAAAACCAGTTATAATCCCCTCGGCAGGTATTTCCTTTTTATCCAACCCAAAAGCAGTGGTTCTGTGTTTAACAAATAGCCCTATCTCGGTAAAAGTGCCAGGGTCAAAAAAGTATTCCACCCTTTCCCGTGCTGACCACTGCCCCTTTTTGCGGCGCTCTTCAATAGCCTTTGTGCCCCCCATCTGCTTTATCTTTTCCCTTTTGCGCTTGTATTCCTCGATTAACTTTGCTGTCTTTGCCATCTTGCTACCTTTCCCTTTCTTACCCAAGCAAAGATTGGCTCCACCGCATAGAAGCAAAAAGCTCTGTGGCTGAGTTATTATATCATCACCATCAGAGTGATAACAATGTTTTGTACTCGTTCCATATGATTAGTGACACATCACCCCCCTTGTCATTGCGAGCCGAAGGCGTGGCAATCCCATCCTAGAGATTGCTTCAGCACTTTGTGCCTCGCAATGACACAAAGGACTACTAGGGCATGTTCCCAATTTATAATCATGCCAACTTGCAATAGAGGACACCCTATACTTTGAAGTGTCACCTACCTATCTGTGAACTAGCTCATGTTTGCACCTAGAGCAGCTAGAGCCTATAATGGGCAGTCTGGGGGGATAAATTGACCTATCTCAATAACATATTGTATCAGGTCACCAAACCGGCTCGGTATACCGGTGGTGAGTGGAATAGCGTGGTAAAGGATTGGGACAAAACCCGCATCAGGATTGCCCTCACTTACCCCGATTTATATGAAATAGGTATGTCCAATATGGCGTTACCTATCCTTTATGAGCTACTCAATAGCCAGCCGGATGTTCTTGCCGAAAGGGTCTTTGCCCCCTGGCTGGATATGGAAGCAGTAATGAAGACCAGAGGTATCCCCCTGTTTAGCCTCGAATCCAAGCACCCGCTAAAGGATTTTGATATTATTGGTTTCTCACTGGGCTACGAGCTTACCTACACCAATGTATTGAATATGCTCCACCTGGCTCAAATACCCGTCCTGGCTTCTGAGAGAAATGATTCCCACCCGGTAGTAATAGCCGGTGGTAGCTGCACCCTCAACCCAGAGCCTATGACTGACTTTATCGACTTTTTTATAATTGGTGATGGCGAAGAGGTATTACTTGAACTACTTGACAGCTTGCGAAATTGGACGGGGAAAGGCAAGAGAGCATCTAAAAAACAGCTATTTCGTCAAGTGGCTACTATTCCTAGCATCTATGTGCCTAGCTTATATCAAGTGGAATACCAGCCTGACGGTTTGCTTAAAAGCATTACACCCACTGTAGCCCAAGCCAGACCTAGCATTCAGCGGCGTATAGCGACCAAGCTTCCTCCTCCGGTGACTAAACCGGTTGTTCCCTATATTGAGGTAGCCCATGACCGCGGGGCAGTGGAGATTCAGCGGGGCTGTAGCCGTGGTTGCCGTTTTTGCCAGGCAGGAATCATATACCGCCCGGTGCGTGAGCGCCCTCAACAAGAGGTGCTACAGGCAGTAGATGAAGTTATTACCCACTGTGGCTATGACGAGGTATCGCTGGTCTCACTGAGCAGCAGTGATTACTCTAACATCGACGAGCTGGTGGCTAGCCTATCCCACCGTTACCAGAACCATACCCTTGCCCTGTCATTACCCAGCCTCCGCTTTGATACCTTTTCAGTAAGGTTGATGGACTCTCTTCCCTCCGGCAGGAAAACAGGGCTCACCTTCGCTCCAGAGGCCGGAAGCGAGAGGCTACGGCGAATCATCAATAAAAGTAGCTCTGAAGATGAACTCCTGAACACGGCGGCGGCTGCCTTTGACAAAGGCTGGACAAACCTTAAGCTCTACTTTATGCTTGGCTTACCCACAGAAACTGTTGATGACATAGAGGGCATTATTCAACTGGTAACCAAAGTCCACCAGCTAGGCAGGAAGGCTGAAGGAAAAAGACCTCAGATAAGAGTCAGCCTATCAACCTTTATACCTAAGCCACATACCCCCTTTCAATGGGTAGCCCAGGAGGGCGAAGAGCAGCTAAGCTCCAAGCATGAACTTCTTAAGCTGGGATTACGTCGGAAGGGAATCAGGCTATCCTGGCAAGACCCTAAAGTCAGCCTGCTTGAGGCAGCACTGTCTCGAGGAGATAGACGATTAGGTAATGTTATCCATCGTGCCTGGAAGCTGGGTTGTACCTTTGATGCCTGGGGTGAGCGTTTTAACTATCAGAATTGGCTTCGTGCTTTTGATGAGACCGGACTTGAACCCAGCTTCTATGCCCAGCGAGAGCGCTCATTAGACGAGCTTCTACCCTGGGCTCATATTGATGTGGGGGTAACCACCGCTTTCCTGAAGCGAGAATATCAGCGTGCCATAGATGGTATGGAAACCCCTGACTGCCGTCATAAAGCTTGCAACGCCTGCGGGTTGGAAAACTGGCAACCAGATTGCCAGCAGAAACACCAGAGAATCAGTCAAAGCAAGCAATAGCCACTATCTTATCGTCACCACTAAGCCTCATCAGCCTCACCCCCTGGGTGCTTCTGCCCTGAATAGTAACACCCTGCCTCGGGTCTTTCTCCCTCACCGGAGTACGGGTGACAATCCCACCAGCCGATATAATCATTAGCTGCTGGGACTGAGAAACCACCCTGGCAGCAGCAACGTCACCTGTCTTCTCAGCAAGCTTAAACGTGCTGACCCCGCTACCGGCTCGGTGTTGCCGTGGATAGCTACTAACCGGGGTGAGCTTACCAAACCCCCCTGTAGTAACTACTAAAAGGAAGGCATCTGGATAGATAATATTCATACCAACCACCCCGTCATCAGGTGCCAGGCGGATACCACACACACCGCCGCTGGTTCTAGAGCTAGCTCTTAATTCAGATACGGCGAACCTGATTGCCTGCCCTTTTTGAGTCACCAATATGACATCATCGTCATCAGTAGCCAAACGTGCTGACACTAACTCATCATCTTCCTCCACATCCATAGCGATAAGCCCACTACTGCGCACTGAAGTAAAATTATCCCCTGGCGTTTTCTTTATCTCACCCTGACAAGAAGCCATTAATAAATAGACCCCTGGCTTAAAATCAGCTACAGCTACCATAGCGGTGACCCTCTCCCTCTCAGCGACAGGGAACAGATTAACTACAGCAATCCCTTTAGCCGTGCGAGAGCTATCGGACGGGATTTCATGACATTTAAGGCAAAAGACCTTACCCCTGTTGGTGAAGAACAGCAGATTATCGTGGGTATCAGCCACCGTCAGAAGTCCTACCGCATCTTTCTCCCTGGTCACCATACCAATGATACCCTTGCCCCCACGATGCTGTGGCGTGTAAGCGCGGGACGGCACTCTCTTGACAAATCCCCTATTGCTGAGTGTCACCACCACTTCTTGATGGGGTATAAGGTCTTCCTCGCCAAATTCCAGCGCCCCTTGCTCACTTATCTCAGTCCGCCGCTGGTCGCCATATTTAGACTTTGATTCGTTCACCTCTTCCTTTATAAGAAGAAGCATCCTCCTGGGGTTAGCCAGAAGCTCTTCCAAATAGGCAATATTTTTTACTACCTCGGCATACTCGTCAAGTATCTTGCGTCGCTCTAGATTGGCCAGTCGGCGTAACTGCATATCAAGAATGGCTTGTGCCTGAGCCTGGGATAAGCTAAAGCCAGTCATAAGGTTTTGGCGAGCCATCTCAACCGTTTTAGACTTTCTAATAGTAGCAATCACCTCATCTATATGGTCTAAAGCGATTTTAAGCCCCTCCAAGACGTGGGCCCTTGCCTTAGCCACTTTTAGCTCAAACCGAGAGCGCCGAGTGATAACCTCATGGCGGAAATCTATGTAATACTGGAGCGCCTCTTTAAGGCTAATTACCCGGGGCTGCCCATCAACCAGAGCCAGCATGTTAACGAAGAAAGCCGACCGCAGTGAGGTATGTTTATACAGGTTGTTTAGTACCTGCTGGGATTGGGCCTCTCTCTTTAACTCGATGACAATACGCATCCCCTGACGGTCTGACTCGTCGCGTAGATCACTAATGCCTCCAATTTTTTTATCCTTGACCAAGTCAGCTATTTTCTCCACCAGGGCCGCCTTATTCGTCTGATAAGGCAGCTCAGTGACCACTATTTGCCGCCGTCCGACCCCTGAAGCATCTCCCACATGAGCCTTAGCTTGAACTACTATCCTGCCATGCCCGGTGGCATAGGCACTCTTAATCCCTTCCTGCCCCAGGATGATGCCAGCTGTAGGGAAATCAGGCCCTTGAATAAACTGGGTAAGCTCATCAACCGTAGCCTCAGGATTATCAATAAGATAAGAGATAGCATCACACACCTCACCCAGATTATGAGGGGGGATATTAGTTGCCATCCCCACGGCTATACCAGAGCTACCATTAACCAGTAAATTGGGTAACCGGGCGGGTAGAACCGAAGGCTCGGTAAGGCTACCGTCAAAATTTGGCATAAAGTCAACAGTTTCCTTATCAATGTCAACCAGCATTTGCTCAGAAACAGGAGCCAGGCGTGCCTCGGTATATCGCATAGCCGCCGGGGGATCATTATCCACACTGCCAAAATTACCCTGCCCATCAACCAGCATATATCGCATAGTAAAATCCTGTGCCATACGCACCATAGCATCATATACCGAGGTATCGCCGTGAGGATGGTACTTGCCTAACACCTCGCCGACAATACGGGCGCTCTTCTTATGGGGAGTGGTATGACTTAGCCCCAAGCCATCCATTGCATAAAGAATACGCCGATGTACTGGCTTTAACCCATCCCGCACATCAGGTAAGGCACGGGAAACGATGACACTCATCGCATAGTCAAGATAAGAGCTTCTCATCTCATCTTCTATGTTTATCGGTTTGGTTGCTCCTAAAACCATGTTCGGTTAAACCTCCTGCTCTGCATTATCAGCTGTATCATCAATCTCAGGAAACTCCTCAAGTAATGGCTCCGCTTCCTCACTTATTATGGTGTAGCCGGGCTCCTCCACCAGTTCCTCCTCATACTCCAACTGGCGCCTGAACAGTCTATCGCTTACATAGGGTCGTACTTCCTCAAACCCCCTCGACGGGAAGGAAAGTCGCCCTGCTTGACTGGGGTCCTGATATACCTCTCTAATAATGACCGTCATCTTGTCTTCCGCTGAGCTGATGATAGCCGCCGAATACTTATTACCCCCCCCCATTAATTTAATAAGTCGCTGCCCATGCCTGGGCTCGACTTGCCCTAGATACTCCTCACGACTATTTCTCACGATTAAACTAGCCCCATCTGCCTTCAAATATACCTTATCACCAGCCATTATCTTGGCCAGCACCTCCGGTGGCGCCAGGAAATAAAGATCGACCACCCCTGTCCTGCCTACCTCCTCAATAAAATGCTGTGGCGCAACCTTACGAGAATCACCATCGGCTCCTACGACCTCCCCTAGATGGGATAAACGACGAAGGTTCTTTTTGGCAATAGCATTATACGGGTCAAGCTCTACAGCCCGGCTGTAGGCTTCCCTTGCCTGAGAATACTCCCCCAGTTCCATATAGGCTTTACCCAAACGGTTATAGGCATCGACATCGCTGGGAAAGCTTGCTATTATTCCCTTATTAGCCGCTGCTGCCTCCCGCCACCGACCCTGCATAGCCAAAGCTATAGCCTGCTTACTGCGCTGCCGTTTTAGTCTTGCCTGCTCTTCCTCTTGATATGACTGGTATGACATCCTTCACCCCGTAATTAGTCTTAAATAATATATTCTACTTTAACCAAAACAGCTAAACAAGTGAGTCTATCCCTCTTCTTCCAGCTCAAATGCCCGGTACAAGACGAGAACTGCATCCTTAACCTTGGCTTCGTCAATAATGCAGGTTATCCTTATCTCTGAGGTAGTAATCAACTGAATATTTATGCCCTTTTCACTGAGCGCACTAAACATCCTGGCAGCATAGCCAGGGGTATTCTGCATCCCGGTGCCTATAATGCTAATCTTACCCAGTCTGGAATCACTGACGCATTCCCTGGCGCCAATAGAGATAGCTATAGGTTCCACTACCTCCATCGCCCTAGATAGCTGGCTCTTAGCCACAGTGAAGGTTAAGTCAGTAATATTCTCAATACTGGCATTCTGAACAATGGTATCGATACTGATACCAGCCTTAGCTAAGGACTCAAAGATAGCCGCAGCAATACCCGGACGGTCAGGAACACCGACCACGGTTATCTTAGCCACATCGAGGTCATGAGCTATACTTCTCACCTTATTTCGCACTTCCATAGACACCCCTCCATGAATTAATGTCCCCGGGCTATCAGTAAAGCTAGACGCCACCAGGATAGGGATATTAAATAGCTCCCCCAGCTCAACAGCCCGAGGATGCACCACCCCAGCCCCGTAGCTTGCCATCTCCAGCATCTCCTCATAGCCAATCTCCGATAGCTGGCAAGCTTGAGGGATAAGACGCGGGTCAGCGGTATAAACGCCGTCAACATTAGTATATATCTGACAGACCTCCGCCCCCAGGCTAGCTGCCAGTGCCACCGCCGTAGTATCAGAGCCACCCCGCCCCAGGGTAGTTATATCCATCTCCTCAGTAATCCCCTGAAAGCCAGCCACAATGACAATTTCCCCCCTTTCCAACTCCCTGACCACTCTCTTCGATTCAACCTTCAGGATTCGAGCTTGGCTATAGGTAGCATCAGTCCGTATCCCTGCTTGGGCACCGGTAAGGCTAATTGCCTCATAACCCATACTCTTGAGCGCCATTGCCAGCAAGGTGCTGGAAACAATCTCACCGGTGGACAAAAGGACATCAAGCTCCCGGTCACTGGGATGCTCACTAACCTGGTAAGCCAGCTCAATTAGCTCATCAGTGGTATCTCCCATCGCTGAGACCACTACTACCACCCGGTCACCCTTATCCTTAGCCTGAGCTATGCGCCTGGCCACACTCTTAATCCGCTCAGCATCCGCCACTGACGAGCCACCATATTTTTGAACAATTAACGCCATTAACTTTTAACCTAACCCGACTTTACTACCAACCTACCCATAATATTACACCCTTCCTCGATAAATAAGCCAGTGCTTTTTGCCTCGGCTTCGGTGAATCTTCTGGCTCCATTGGGGGTAAACCCCGGTCCCCATAGCATAAACGGTACCGGGTCATCAGTATGGGTCTGAGTCTTAATCGGTGTTGGATGGTCAGGCATAATCAGTATCCGAAGGGCATCTCCCTGCCAAGAGCGAAGTTGACTGGCAACCTCACTATCCACCCTCAGGATAGCCTCTACTTTGTCGTCAATGGAGCCAGCGTGAGCCGCTTCATCCGGCGCTTCAACATGAATAATCACCAAGTCGTGTTCTTTAAGTGCCTCCAGGGCTCCGGTTGCCTGAGCCGCATAATCATTATCCAGACCGGCAGTCACCCCCGGTATACCTAATGTGTCCATCCCCACCATTCGGGCTAAGCCTCGGAGGAGGTCAACCCCGGATGTCATCGCCGCATTAAGACCATAAATCTGCCTGAATGACGGCATATCAGGCACCCTGCCACTACCCCAGAAGAGCCAAATTGCTGTCGCCGGGGTATCGCCACGAGCCCGCCGATTTACATTCACCGGGTGGTCCCGGAGCACAGCCTCCGAGCGTTCCATCAGGTCTCGTAATAACTCGCTCCCCTGACCATAGGGCATAAATTGAGCCACCGGCTTGCCCGGAATATCGTGGGGCGGGGTGCAAGTAGCCAGAAGTGTATCCTGTCGCCCTTTGAGCTTGCATATATGCCGGTAGCTGACTCCGGGGTAAAATTGAACATCGTCACTACCAAGGCTTTCATTTAAAGCACTGATAAGCTGTTGTGCCTCGTCGGTGCTAATATGACCCGAGCTATAGTCCCACATTCTACCATCACGAATAGCTACCAAATTGCAACGGAAAACGACGTCACCATCATCAACAGGAATGCCCATACTCCTGGCTTCAATACCGGCTCTACCCCGGTAGTAGGTCTTTGGGTCATAACCAAGCACTGACATACAGGCGCAGGCACTCGAGGCTTCCATCCCAGAAGGCACGGTGCGGGTAAGCCCAAGAACTCCCTCCCGTGCCATAGCATCCAGGTTGGGAGTATGAGCCAGCTCCAGGCAGGTCTTGCCACCACGCTCAGGCAGCGGCAAACCAGCGACACCGTCAATTATCAAAACGCAATACTTCATCAACTTTACCTGAGTTTACAACCTCATTAAATCAGCCTATAATAATGCTTACGGGGCGTAGCGCAGTCCGGTTAGCGCGCAGCGTTCGGGACGCTGAGGTCGGAGGTTCAAATCCTCTCGCCCCGACCAGGAAGAATTCTTTCTCTGCCTTACCCTCATTTAACCTCATAATTATAGCTTTTTAAGGTCTAGCCCTTCAATGTTAAAAGCCAAGTAGTTCAGCAATGTTGGACCGAGGGCATGTACTCCACATAGCTAGAAAAACAGTCGATGGTAAAAGATATGTGCTATATACAGATTTCGATGAATGTTTGAAGGAAGCCCAACTTCACCCTCTTTGACCTGCTCACCCCTCTACTTTCCGCTTCGCCTCTTCCCACAGGGCATTTTGCTCATCAAAGGATAGCTCTCCTAAATTCACCCCCCGCTGGCGGCAGACCTCCTCCATATAGGTGAAGCGGCGATAAAACCGCTGGTTTGCCTGCCTCAGTGCTGCCTCTGAATCTACACCCAGCCGGCGGGCAATATTGGCCAGGGTAAATAGTAAGTCGCCAAACTCCTCGGCTCTCCTCACCTGGCTATCGGCTCGCTTAAATTCACCGACCTCTTCAGCCAGCTTATCTATAACCCCGTCAATATCTTCCCAGTCAAAGCCAACCTGCGCTACCCGCCGCTGAATTTCCTGGCTGTAACCTAAGGCTGGCATCTGCTTAGGCACACTAGCCAGTATGGAGGTACCAGCCTCCCTCTCCTCCTGCTTTAGCACCTCCCAGTTAAGCGCCACCTCCCTGGCATCTTTTACCTTCAATGAACCAAAGATATGGGGGTGGCGATGAATCAGCTTGGTATTAATGCAACTTAATACATCCCCCAGCTCAAATTCTCCAGCTTCGGCAGCAATCTGGGCATGGAGCACGACCTGCATCAACAGGTCGCCTAACTCATCGCAAAGCTTCCCCGAATCCTCTTCATCAAGAGCCTCCAATGCCTCATAGCACTCCTCCAGTAAGTTTTCCCGTAGAGAGCCATGAGTCTGCTTTCTGTCCCATGGGCAACCATCAGGAGCCCGCAGCCTAGCTATAATATCCACCAGCGTGGCAAACTGGTCCAGCTTCTGTGGTAAAGACAAAGTAACCTCCTTAAATTAATATCAACTTAATGGTAATATCACCCCAATGAACTGCCTCTGCCCCCTCAGGAACTCGGCAGCAGACATTGCTTGCTTCCCCTCCAGTTGAACTTGACACACTCCTAAAATCCCATCGCCAGTGCCGACTCCAAATACAGCCTTTGTCCCCTCTATGGCTGGAGTCAGAGCTACTACCCGCCCCACTTCAAGGGCTCCTTCCTTGGGTAAAGGCACCGCTTCAATAATCTTAAGTCGCTTTCCTTGCCACGTGGTGTAATACCCTGGCCAGGGTTGGAAGGCACGCACCCGCCGCCATATATCCATGGCTGGCAGATGCCAGTCAATCTCGCCTTCTTCCCTGGAGATTGAGCCACAGTAGCTAGCTTCGGCTTCATTCTGGGGCTGGGGAGTGAGCTCACCCCGTGACCAGTGAACTAAAACATCCTGGAGCAGGTGAGCCGCTATCAACGAAAGCTTGGCCGCAAGTGAGCCGTTTGTATCCTGCGTTGAAATAGGAATCTGGGCTCTGGTTAATATAGGCCCGGTATCCAAACTCTGGTCCATCAGCATAAGGCTAACCCCGGTAAACTCATCACCAGCCAGAATAGCCGCTGCCACCGGTGAGGCACCACGAAACCTTGGCAGCAGAGAGGGATGGATATTAATACACCCGTAGCCTGGGATGTCCAAAACCGACTGCGGCAGAATCTGACCAAAGGCAGCCACCACAATAGCATCAGGGTGAAGCTCAGCCAGTTGCTTCACTACCTCTGGCTTCTTTAAACTAACTGGCTGTACCACTGGCAGCTCCCAGGCCAGGGCTACCCTTTTTAGCGGCGGAGAAACTAATGGACGCCCCCTACCCACCCGTTTATCAGGCTGGGTATAAACGGCAACAACCTGATATTGATTAAGAATCAGGTGCTCAAGCGGGGGTATAGCAAATTCAGGGGTGCCCATGAAAACAACCCTCATTATAAGTCTCCTCGTACTGAATTCTAGCACCAAAAATATTTCCTAACAACCAGCCATTTTATATGTCCGAAAGCAAATATTCTTTGGAAAAACAAGCCCGACAGAGCTTGGAAGGCAAGGCAGGGATGAAAAATGACCAGTAATTAGCGCCACAAGCCTTGCCATTAAGGAAATTCGGCATTATTCTAATAATGTTATTTTTTTAATTTCCAGCTTTTAGGCCTTAACTACATCCGCGACTATCCCCCATCTAACGATAGTAAGAAGGAGCTAATGGGAGCCAAGACAGCACAAGAAATCTGGGAAGCCGCTCTAGGAGAACTACAAATCCAAGTCAATAAAGCAAACTACAAGACCTGGCTGGAAAAGACTGTAGGCTTGAGTTACCAAGATAATCAGTTTGTTGTTGGTGTTCCCAATATCTTCATTGCTGAATATTTAGACAAGAACCAGCGCTCTTTAATTGAAAAAACACTCATTGGTTTCACTAGCCGTAAGACCAAAGTCCGTTTCCATGTAGATGCTAAATATCAAAATATATCAGGTAGCGATGGTTCCCGAGAAGGAATCCTAGCTACCTCCCCAACAAGCTCTCAGGAGTTCAACTTAAAATATACCTTTGATTCTTTTATTGTGGGTGGCTGTAACCGTTTAGCTCATGCCGCTGCCCTGGAAGTGGCCAAAAACCCGGGACATAGCTATAACCCCCTATTTATATACGGTGGAGCAGGCTTAGGTAAGACCCACCTGTTGCAGGCTATTGGTCATGTGGCGCTAGCCAGTAATATTCGGCTAATCTATGTCAGTGGTGAGCAGTTTACCAATGAGTTTGTAAATGCTATCCGAGACAGGAAAACAGAAGAATTCCGCAATAAATATCGACATGTTGATATGTTGTTGGTTGATGACATTCAGTTTATTAACGGCAAGACACAGACAGAGGAAAGCTTCTTCCATACCTTTAATGAGCTTCATAATACTAATCACCAGATTGCTATCACCAGTGACATATCCCCAAAATCCATGCCCCTATTGCACGAACGGTTACGCTCCCGCTTTGAATGGGGGCTGGTGGCTGATATTCAACCGCCTGATTTTGAAACACGCCTGGCTATTCTACAAGCTATTGTGGAGAGGCAAGGAGCAAATGTAAATATAGACGTACTGGAATTTATTGCCCAGCGAATCCAGCAAAACATAAGAGAACTAGAAGGTTCCCTTAACCGGGTTGTTGCCTACGCCAAATTAATTAGAACTTTACTCACCCCTGAATTAGCCACTCAAGCCCTTGATGATATAGCCAGTAAAGCTCCTAAAAGTGCCTCCATCACTCCTGACCTTATAATAGAAGCAGTAGCCAGCAGTTTCGAGCTAACCCCTTTAGACCTAAAAAGCAGGAAGCGAGATAAGAAAACTGCTTTAGCTCGACGAGTAGCAATGTATCTTATCAGGCAGGAAATCAACTGCTCGCTGGCTCAAATTGGTAAGGCGCTGGGGGGCAGAGACCACTCGGCTGTTAGCAATGTCTGTGAAAAAATCGCCAGTGATATCGATGCCAGTCCTTATTTGAGGCGTAAAATCCTGGATATTCAACAAGGAATATACCCCAAGCGAAGGTAGGTTAAGGTAAATGGCTGAGCGTGGACCTAATCTTGTCGTTGCAGCCGCGATCGTTCGTGATACACAGATTCTTCTAGCAAGACGATATCAACCAGAGCTGCCCAAAGCGCATTTAAAATGGGAGTTACCAGGCGGTAAAGTCAAGCTAGAGGAGAGTCCCCATGACGCTCTTATACGAGAGATCTGTGAGGAACTTGGAACCAAGATAAGAATAGTGCGACTACTCCCTCATGTACAAAGCAATATTTATCATTTCAAGAAAGGTATAGTTCATTCAATAGTACTGGCCTTTGAGAGCGTAATTGCTAGGGGAGGCCTACCACCACATGTTGCTGAGAAGGCAGTACATCAAGTTCTTTGGGTCAGGAAGAACGAGCTCAATAACTTAGATCTTCTACCCGGAACTGAGCAGTTCATAAAATGCCTCGATGAATCTGACCAAGCATCTTATAGTTCTGCTAATATCTATATCCGATTGGAACGTCTTGGACCATCAGGTCAACAGACTGACTATTGGGAACTACGCTCTATTTATGACCTGTGGAAAAACTTCAACCTGGTCGAACGGCATGCTAACTTGATTACCCGGTCAAGCCATCACAAGGTCAAAGAAAACCTCCAAGAAGTAGACCTCACTAAGGAATTGACAAAACGGGTTCGGTCATTAGTCAGCCATGGTTACTATATCGTCTACTCTAATAATCCAAGATTTGCAGCTGGCTGTAATCTAGTGTAAAAGGAGGTGATTAAGATGATTCAAGTTAAGCTAGTTGACCATACCCCAAACCCAGAGCTGGCAGTAGTAATTGCTGCTAGAACATGCACCCAAAACGTGGACTACGAAGCAGTACGTGCCGAGCTCAGGGAAGAAGATGTTAAGCGAATTCTCAGAACTGTTATATTGAAAAATCACCACAGCGTTTTGGAGCACGTGAACTTTACATTTGCAATTTCAGGGGTGAGCCGCGTGCTAACCCACCAGTTAGTTAGACACAGAATTGCCTCTTACTCACAACTGAGCCAACAGCGAACGGATTCATCTAATCTCAAATTTACAGTACCGCCTGAAATTCATCATGATCCTGATTTGGTAGAAGAATATAAGAGCATGATGATAAATTGTAGGGAACTCTATAAACATCTCATTAAATGTGGGATCTCCCGTGGTTCAGCACGTTATATTCTGCCCACTGGCTTCACTACTAGAATAGTAGCAACAATGAATGCTCGCTCGCTATTTAATCTACTAACCCAGAGAGAGTGTGCAGTTGAACAGTGGGAGTTTTATGAAGTCGCTCAGCTCATGCATGGTGAATTGATGCGGGTTGCACCAGGGATCTTTAGATTTGCTGGCCCTCCGTGTGAGACACAGGGATTCTGCCCTGAAGGCGAAAGAGGTAATAAGTGTCCACGGCACGACAGGTTAACCTCGCTTAGAACAGACTCCCGCGAGCACATCAAACTCCATCCTGTAGAGGTTTAGGAGGATGTCATGATAATCACCAAAGAGACTATTGGCAAGCTATCACTAGACGACTTTGTGGACATGGTTTCTGGAATATACAGCAGACAAGATAAGAAACGGCCTATCTGGGACATTTGGTTTCATACTACTCATCATGCTGCCTCGATCGGTGAGGAAGTTCGCAAAGACAAACCCGAAGACAAGCTTCTGCTAGAAATAGCAGACTTTTGTATGTGGCTGTTTACATTTGTAGGCAAGATTAAAGGTAATATCGGAGTGTCACTAGGTAATAGGCCTGAGACACCGGAAGAATCGGTCATCAGACTTAAATACGAATTCTCCGACCTTATTTGGAACAAGTATCCAAAGATGTGCCCCGTTTGTTTTTGGCGGCGTATCAGCGAAGGGATGGACACATCTGCTACTGGTTTCAATGACCCGTGTGACTGTCTCCTGTACGAAGTGGAGTCTCGCGATGACACACAAAAGAAGGAACATATCAACAAGCTCCGTAGTTATGCAAAAACGCATTATTCGGATAAGCCTACCTCCGTTGATGAATGGCAGAAAATGTTCTTTGACATCTACCAAGCAAACTTAAGACACCTCACCCTAGCAGATATAGCCTTCCATCTGCTTGAAGAGCTTGGAGAAGTGTCAGATGCCATGGTAAGAATGTATACTTACTTAATGGATGAATTCAAGAGTGGAGAGCCGTCCTAGCGGCAAATGTACTTAGAGAATGAGATAGCAGATGTTACCTCATGGATTTTCACACTAGTCAATAAACTACAAGGGGTAGAGGCAATTGCTAAAGGACATGAGAGATATATATTAGGAGTGGCGGTATTACCAGCTACCCCGTATACGCTATCTGGTATTATATGGAACCGCTATGGTAGTACTGAGCGGCAATGTTTATTCTGCCCTCATAAATGTAAGGAGCCCATATGCGAATGCCCTATATACTTGGTACAAACCTCTGAGAGCTTAGCAAAACTAAAAGACTTTACTGTCGATATACTAACTTGACTTCCTGAAATGACTTGCACATAAGGCTCGATGATTACCCTGACTCATTCTCACAATATTTTTCATAACTCTCCTATCCGCAGCTTATTAACATAAAGGTCTGTCCTTTCCTACCCTTCTTTTGTGGATATTTTGTGAGCTTTTTGTGAACAAGTCCCCAAAATCGTTAACAAGTTCAAAGCAGCCAGCCAAGCTTTCAGCTCCTAATTTATCTTAGTCCCAGCCTTTATCATAGCATTGTATCAACAGCCCGTATTATAATAGTTATTATTAACCCTAATAGATAAACAAGAAAAATATGCTTATACTAAGTTTTATCATAAGGTAGTCGTGGTACATAGGTATCTAGGAAATGTTTGATAGGGTAGAGATAATAGTAAGAGGGGGTGATGGGGGAGATGGGGTGGTAAGCTTTCGACGGGAGAAGTTTGTGGCCTTTGGTGGTCCGGATGGTGGGGATGGCGGAGACGGAGGAGAGGTAGTACTTGTAGCTGATTCTAGTATTACCAGTCTGAAAATATTCAGGAAAAGAGGATTTTACCGGGCAGTCAATGGCAAAGATGGCAGTGGTAAAAAGAAACATGGTAGGAGGGGGGAAAACCTGATATTACCAGTACCAGTGGGCACTGTAGTGTTATATAAGACACAGATAGGTGGTAACGCTCTCATAGCTGATTTGGAGCGACCAAGTCAGCAGGCAGTGGTGGCTAAGGGGGGGAGGGGAGGATTGGGTAACACCCATTTTACTTCGTCGGCTCATCAAGCTCCGCAGATTGCCCAGAAGGGGGAGACTGGGGAAGAGAATTCTATAATATTAGAATTGAGGCTTATTGCCGACGTGGGCATCATTGGTTATCCCAATGTGGGCAAGTCTACCCTTCTAGCGGTTGCTTCAGCAGCTAAACCTAAAATAGCTAGCTATCCATTTACTACTCGTGAGCCCATTTTGGGTGTAGTTGAGGTTGGTTGGCAAAGCTTTGTATTGGCTGAAATTCCAGGGCTCATTGATGGCGCCCACCTGGGTCGAGGGCTAGGACACGACTTTCTGCGACATATTGTGCGTACCAAAATACTTATCCACCTGATAGATGGCAGCTCGGAGTCTCCGGTTGAAGATATGATGTGGGTAAATACAGAGCTTAGCTTATTTGATTCGGCTCTGGCTCATAAGCCACAGCTTGTGGTGGTAAATAAGATTGATTTGCCTCAGGTGCAGGCTCGGTTAACCGGGGTGAAAGACGCCTTTGAAAGCGTAGGAACTATCCCCTTTTTCATTTCAGCAGCCACCGGAGAGGGTGTTTCTGAGCTTATGGCTGAAACTCTAAAAATGCTTCGGTCAGTTACTGCTGAGGCAAAAGCTGGCATGGAAGTTCCCAGGAAGGTTTTCCGCCCTCAGTCTAGGGGTAAAGGCACCAGTGTGCATAAGGAAGGAGACATCTTTGTCGTGGTGGCACCTGAGCTGGAACGCATTGTAGCCAAGACAGGTGAGGTAAGCCCTGAGGTGCAGTGGCAGCTCAAGAGGCAGCTGGCTAGGCTAGGGGTTAGCAAGGCTTTGGAGAAGGCTGGGGTTAAGCCAGGTGACAGGGTTCGTTGTGGGGATGTAGAATGGGAGTGGTAACATAATGAATATAGGAGTATTGGGGGGAACCTTTGACCCAATTCACATCGGGCACCTCATTGTGGCTGAGGAGGCAAGAATCCGGCTGAACTTAGCTGAGATTCTTTTTGTGCCGGCTGGTCAGCCATGGCTGAAGACGAGCATCTCTATTTCGCCGGCTAAGTACCGGGTTGATATGGTACACCTTGCCATTGCTGGTAAAGCTTACTTTAAGCTGTCTACTATAGAGCTGGAACGGGCTGGTCCTTCGTATACTGTTGATACTATTGCTGAACTACAAGCTCAGCTTGGTAGTAAAGACGAGATTTTTTTCATTTTAGGTTGGGATAACTTGGCTGAACTCCCACAGTGGCGGGAGCCATCGCGGCTAATTAAAATGTGTTGTTTGGTGTCAGTGCCCAGACCTAATTGTCCAGCTCCTGACCTTGACTCACTGGAAGCCGCTATCCCCGGGTTGTTTCAGGCTACTATCCTGCTTGACAAACCACGGATAGATATCAATGCTTCGCTAATCAGAAACCGAGTTGCCCACGGTCTATCCATTCGCCACCTTGTTCCCGGGCCGGTAGAAAGATACATCAAGCAGTATAAACTATATGTCACCTAATAAAGGTCTATTTATAAATCGTAATGTAAATATAGGGCAGGGCATCTTGACATTCACCATCTGGTGGATTACTCTTTAGTTGTTGTGTGTGGTGTGGCGGTTTTAATAACATGAGTAAGGGCTATAAGTAAAGGGCTCAGAAGACCACTACGGTGTCGCGTGACTCTAAGCTCTTTTCATTTAGCTTAAAATAAAATAATATATAATATAAAGGGGGGTGATGCTTATCGAGCAAGACAATTGAATACTTAGCTAAACAGGCTGTCAAAAAGAATTGCAAAGAAGGTTATGTTGAGGAATTACACAGAAAAGTAGCCGATTTTCGGCCTTAGGTAGGGAAATTATGGTAACATAACCTGTCGTTTACCCCTAAAGCGGGAGAAAAAGCTTCCACTTGGACTTAGTAGACAGTTTGAAAGGAAAGGAGGACAAAACGATGCGTAAAGCAGTGATGGGGTTGGGCGGTTTCTTAATAGTTGTGGGGATAGTCGTGCTTGTCATGTCCCTAGTGTCGGTTGGAGGGATTACCGCTCAGGTTGAAGAAATTGATGCGGTTATTGGCGACGCCACTAGCTCAGTGAGTGAAGTGGGTACTGCGCTAGAGGACACTGCGGCACAATTATCTGGTGTTGATGCTGCGCTGGCCGACGTGGAGGAACCAGTAGGTGAGTTCACTGGCACTTTGGTAGAGTTGAAGGCTGCAGCGGAGGAATGGTTTGCAGAGGGAGATATAGAAGTAACGGCAGGTGATCTTGATGGTATAGCCGCGATGGTAGAGGGCGCAGGAATGGATGCCACTTGGTTCCGAGATCAGGCAGATTTATTAAGGGGAGAGGGACTTGCGTGGGTCGTGACCGGGGAAGATGTCAGCAATGCTCTTGCTCCTATAATAGAAACCCTGGAGGCTGCCTCCACTGGCATCACAGAGGCACGGGGAGTTCTCTCCACAGCACAAGCAGGTCTTAGCGATTTTGCAGCTAGCGTGGACGACATGGCAGCAGGTATTGCGGGAATGGATATCGGTGGCATGGTAGGCGGAGTCGTTGACTTTCTCCAGTTATACCTGATTCTTAGCAGCATTTTGTTCATAGCCGGTGGAGCTGGTCTCCTTTTGGTTGGGATGAGCAAAGAATAGATATAGAAGCTTAGATTAGAAAAGTTTCGGTAACAGAAGTGTCCTGAGTTTGGATTTTAAGAATATAGTGCAGGCTGTCTAAAAAAGTCTGACCGAAAGACCTTCTCTCTTATTATAGTGAGAGCCTGATGGAGCAGAGGCTTAAGCCTAAACATTAGCTGGCTTAATGCTTATAGTTGCTTTGTTACCGATATAAGCGATTACGGAAACTGGATAGGAGGGGAGTGGTTTTGCTCCCCTCCATCAGTGGATTAAATATCCAGGTTTTTAACGCTCTTGGCGTGAGCTTGGATGAAGGCTTTGCGGGGAGGGACTTCTCCACCCATCAGGATATGGAATATTTGGTCAGCCTTGGCGGCATCGTCTATATTTACTGTCAGCAGGGTGCGGGAGGCCGGGTTCATAGTAGTTTCCCACAGTTGTTCAGCGCTCATTTCCCCCAGCCCCTTATAGCGCTGAATTTCTGCCTTTTTAGCCTCTTTTAGCTTACGTAGCATCTCCTCCTTTTCCTGTTCAGTGTAGACCCAGTGCTGGAGCTTTTTCGCCTTAATTCGGTAGAGGGGTGGCTGGGCAATGAAGAGGTGTCCACGGTTAATTAGTTCTACCATGTGCCGGAAGAAGAAGGTAAGCAGCAGAGTGCGGATGTGAGAGCCATCAACATCGGCATCGGTCATCAGGATAACCCGGTGATAACGGAGCTTTGACGGGTCAAATTCATCGTCTATGCCTGCTCCCAGGGCAGTAATGATGGCACGGATTTCTTCATGAGCTAGCATCTTATCTAACGGAGCCTTTTCCACATTGAGGACTTTGCCCCGTAGTGGCAGAATAGCCTGAAAGCGACGATTCCGTCCCTGCTTGGCTGAACCACCGGCTGAATCTCCCTCTACTAGATATAGTTCACAGTAGGAAGGCTCCTTCTCTGAACAATCAGCCAGTTTTCCAGGCAGGGTCCCTGTATCCAGACTGTTCCGTCTGATAATTAAATCGCGAGCCTTCCTAGCGGCTTCCCTGGCTTTGGCGGCGGTAAGGCACTTTTCGATAACTCTTTTGGCTTCATCGGGGTGCTCTTCAAGGTAGAGGGATAGCCCCTCGCTGACGGCGCTCTCCACCACACTCTTGATTTCAGGGTTACCTAGCTTGGCTTTAGTCTGTCCCTCAAACTGTGGTTCGGTGAGCTTGACACTGATAATGGCGGTAAGTCCCTCTCGGACATCGTCACCGGTTAGGTTTGGCTCGTCCTCTTTGAGAAACTTATTTTTATGGGCATAGTCATTAAG
>CAZFRL010000021.1:0-24571 GCA_964521325.1 uncultured Dehalococcoidales bacterium
GAGGTGGATGCCGCCTGCGTCTATGTAAATGCCAGCACCCGGTTCACCGATGGCGGTCAGTTTGGCTTGGGGGCTGAGGTTGGCATTAGCACCCAGAAAATGCATGCTCGGGGTCCGCTGGGGGTAAAAGAGCTGACTACCTATAAGTGGATTATCTTTGGCAGCGGGCAGGTAAGACCGTAAGTACCTAGCCTTCCTGTAGCATTCCCAGGGCATCTTGTTGAATCTGGAACAACTGTTTAATGCCCCTTTCGGCTAGTGATAGTATAGAATCAATGGTTTCCCTGGCGAAGGGTTTGGTCTCAGCCGTTCCCTGAACCTCAACAAACTCACCCTTGCTCGTCATTACCACATTGAAGTCGGCATCAGCCACGTGGTCTTCGTCATAGCACAGGTCTAATAGCATATGGCTGTGCACGATACCGGCGCTGGTAGCAGCTATGGCGCTCTTCAAGGGTATGGATGACAGCACTCCCATATTCACCAAGTTTTGGACAGCTTGATACAGGGCTACATAAGCACCGGTTATGGCGGCAGTTCTGGTGCCGCCATCAGCCTGAATCACATCACAATCTACAATCAGGGTTCTTTCCCCCAGCGCATCGAGATTGGTTACTGCCCGCAGCGAGCGTCCAATGAGGCGCTGTATTTCCTGGCTCCTGCCGGCAATCCTGCCCAGTGCGTAATTTCGAGGGGTGCGGGTAACTGTGGAGCGGGGTAGCATAGCGTATTCGGCGGTAACCCAGCCGCTGCCCCCGTTTCTAAGGAAACTTGGCACCCTCTCCTCTACGCTAACCGAGCACAGCACCTGGGTCTTGCCTAACTCTATTAGTGCTGAGCCTTCGGCAAAGCTCTGGAATCCGGGGGTTATTTTTATCGGTCGCAACTCATCCCAGGCACGACCATTAGCTCTTCTCACCTGAAATCTCCTCAACTTATTTGTGTCAGAGTATAGCATTGCTCGGTGGTAATGGCAATTAAGCTTGCTTGAAGTTGTGTGATTGCTTCATCTCTCAAATGAGCTTGACAAAGAGAAGCCAGCTACTTAAAGTGTCCATTGCGGAGTTGTGCCAGTGTTGCTGACCGCGCACACAAAAATTATCAAAGGAGGCTCTAGCATGACGGAACAAAAGTTTGAATGGATGGTAAGTGGAGACTGCGCCGAAGGCTGTACTTCGCCGCCGGTATGTCCACTTTACTGGAATTCTCCGGCTCAGGCGCAGGTTCATGATGGTCAAAGTCAATGCGAGGGTGTGTGGACGTTTAATATAAAAGAGGGCTATTACGGGGATATAAACCTGGGTGGCTTGGTAGTATTCTGCGCCTTTAACTCGCCGTCACCATTCCCGGCCCCGAAAGGAACCACTTGGAAAAGCATTATTTATATAGATGAGAGAGCAAACGCTCGGCAGGCGGAGGCTTTAGAGAAGATTTACAGAGCGTGCTGGGGGCAGATGCCCGGGGAAGTAATTGCGGTGAAAAGGGCAAAGATAGAATTTAAGAAAGAGCTCATAGATGGGGGGTCGGCGGCAAGACACACGGTGCGTAGTGAAGGACGCTACAATTTTGTGGCCAAACCTTTTAGGACAGTTGATAATAAACCGAGGTACATCAATAGCCGATGGGATGGTCGTATAAATGTCGGTGTATCCGAGGTAAATGAGTTTAACGATTCAGATTTGCCCCGGGGGAAATGGAATGCACCCGGAATGAGTAATAGCTATTTTGACTTCGTTCTTAACCCGGAGAAACTCCATTGGCTGCCTTAACTGAGCACTTCGGTAAAGGGGGGAGATATTGGGGGGGCTGACGGCTCTCTTTTATACTCTTCTTGAGTAGATAGCATGTATGCCCTGAGCTTTAACCTTTCTTAGCGAGTACTACTAGAACGGTGGATATGAAAATCAGCCCTGAAATTATTAGCCTGATAGACGAAATTAAGAATGATAAGGCTCATGGTGCTAGCCAGCTGGCACGGCAGGCGGCGGAGGTATTAAAAGCGGCTGCTGAGCAGAGTCGAGTAAATAGCGTTGAGCAATTTTTGCTTGAACAAGGAGAAATCGGGGAGAGGTTAATCTCGGCTCGTCCGGCTATGGCACCTATATTTAATATCGTTACCCGTTTGCTTAAAGCTATATCGGAAAAGGCTGCGGAAATGGATTTGAGCTTAATCAGGCGACTAGCTATTTCTAAGGCTGACGAAGAAATTGAGGCTTCATTACAGGCTATAGTTCAAATTGCGAAATACGGCTGTGAGCTAATTGCCGATAGCGATAGAATAATGACGCATAGCTGTAGCTCAACAGTGTTAGCAGCACTAAAGGAAGCTTTTACCAAGCATAAGAATATTGAAGTGATTGCTACTAAAGGGGGTCCGGGTCGCTCCGGCGAGAGGCTTGCCCGGGAGCTAGGGCTTTATGGAATTCCGGTTACCTTTATTGACGATGCGGCTATGGGGCTTTACATCTCAACGGCGAATAAGGTGGTGGTAGGGGCTGACAGGATATGTGCTGACGGCGAGGTAGTTAATGGGATAGGAACCTATCAGCTAGCCTTGGCTGCGGAAAGAGCCGGTATTCCTTTTTATGTGCTGTGTGAGACGCTTAAATTTGCCCCCGGGCTGACCAGCGATAATGTTGATTTGGAGGAAAAAGAGCCGTATGAGGTGGTTGAGCCGGGAAGGCTGCCGCCGGAGGTCAAGGTTAAAAACCCTTACTTTGATATTACCCCGCTGGAGCTGATTACCGGAATAGTTACTGAGAATGGACTGCTTACGCCAGGGGGGGTTGTTAGCTATATAAGGCAGTTGCGTAGTGTGGGATTGTAGAACATTCTATCGTGGACTTGAGTGCAGCAGAGATAGAACCAAAAAGGGGGTGATGTTATAGTCAGTACGCAGGAGTGTAGTCAAATGCAGACTAGACGAAGAGCAAGGTTGGAATTTGTCCGATAGGAGGTAATTACTATGAAAATAAGGTTGGCTGACATGACCTGGCCCGAGGTTGCGGAGACACTGGATAAATCTCATGCAATTATCGTGCCGGTCGGTTCTATAGAGCAGCATGGGTATCACCTTCCCCTGAGTGTTGATTTTCGCTGTCCCGAATACATAGCTGAGAAGGCAGCCGAAAAGCTTGTTTCAGAGGGCAAAATCCGGGTTATAGTTGCCCCTGTTATCCATTACACTGACGTCACTCATTTTAAGTACTATCCTGGGACCATTGGCGTGTCGACAGACACATTTATGAAGGTGATTGAAGATATCGCTCGGGGTCTCGTGGCTCAAGGTTACAAGAATATCATTTTCTTAAACGGTCACGGACCAAATTCTTCGACATTACAAACTGCGGTTAGGAAAGTATCCTTTGACCTGCCAGAAGCCGGCTTATATGCGCTGGACTGGTGGAGCCTAGGTGGCGATACGATTACAGCTATACGTAAATCAAACTTGATGCTTCATGCCGAGGAGTTGGAGACTTCACTCTCGTTAGTCATACAGCCAGAGAATGTTTATCTGGAGAAAGCAGTTAGGGACAACACGACCTTTTCCCTCTCAAGCAAGTGGGTTTACCCTGATTTTTATTCTCCGCAAAAATTAACGTGGCATTCCCGTGCCAGAAGAGAGGGAAAATCTGGGGTGATGGGAGACCCAACCGTAGCCAGTAAGGAATCGGGCGAGAAGTTTCTCTCCGCTATTATTGATGAGTTTGCCGAACTCATAAAGGAGATAGTGGCGTCAGAACATATAGAGCAAACTTTTGTTCCTTTAGACAGACCGAGATTGTGAGGGCAGACTTGCATAATAGCATTTGAGGCTGGCGGGACACCGAAATTGCTGAAATCTCTTTCAACACGGGCTATGTTGAACTTGAGGCAGTTCAGCTCTTATAATACCTGGGCCAAGGTTTCCTTGAGCTTGGGCACCGCTTGGTGATTCTCTAAATCCTCCGGCTTTATCCACCTTATCTCTTTATGTTCCCAGTCGATTTTGATTTTTTCTCGGTCTTCTATATGAAATAGGTAGGGGTGAACCACCCATTTAACACTGAGCCTCTCGTCTTTAATGGGTAAAGGTTTACCCCTTTTTATTAATTTAAGGTCTTCACTGCACAGGCTGGTTTCCTCTTCTATCTCGGTCAGGGCTTGCTCATCGGCGGTCGTCTCTATATAGCCACTAACCCCTGCCCATCTCCCCTGGTAGCTGCCAACCAGTTCACTCCGGCGCAAAATCAGTATCTCATTTTCAGATTCAAGAAAGCAGGTAACGACCCGTTTCACCTGTAGCACAATTTGCCCCTCAGTCTATTTTAGGCTTGTCATATATTCTTTTAACCAGGATAAGGCTGCCTCGGCAGCGCTGTGCTTATTTTGCTCTCGACTTCCCTGAAAGTTGTGCTTTTGGCTAAAGGTTCCAGCGTGATGGGATAATCCAATGTAGAATAGCCCCACTGGCTTCCCCGGGGTAGCCCCACCGGGTCCGGCAATACCGGTATCGGCTAGGCATATATCTGCGGCTAATATTTTTCTGCCACCCTGTGCCATCTCCTCAGCCACCTGATGGCTTACGGCACCATATTTATTGATAGTTTCCTCTTTTACCCCGATTACCTTAATCTTGGCTTCATTGCTGTAAGCGGTAACCGACCCCTTGTAGTAGTCTGAGCTACCGGGGACATTGGTTATCAGATGGGATATTAGCCCTCCGGTAGCTGATTCAACTATCCCCAGGGTTAACCCCTTTTGGCGAAGTAAATTTCCCACCTCTTGTTCTAGGCTAGCCATTGAGCTATATAAACCTTTCCATTAAGGTGTATATTGGTTTTTGTTGTGTCACACCCAATCTGATCGATGCTGTGCCATTATACCATGCTACTACACCGCACTATTGCTACCATTCCTTAAGCAGCACTGGTGCGGAAACGCCATATAGCTATGATGCCGAATACTACAGCGAAGCCGATGAGAGCTAGCATCTCTGGAACTGCCGCGCTGAAGTCGCCACCGAAGACCATCAATTTGTTGAAGCCGGTATTTGCCCAGCCGTGGGGAGTTATCTTAGCTATGAACTGCATCCATTTGGGGAGGATAAAGAGGGGCCACCAGCAGCCGCCTAGAGGTGCCAGCGCAAGGGAGGTGAGCACACCTATAGAACCCGCGCTCCGTTCGGTCTTAACCATGGTAGCCAGCATAACGCCAAAGGCTGAGGACATGATTATCATCAGGATGGAGAGGAGAATAACGGCGGCAGGGGAGAGCCCCAAATCTATATTAAAGACCAAAATACCTATTGTCCAGAATATCGCTATCTGAATCAGACCCTTGACGGCTGTACCTAGAAATGTACCTCCCAGAATGGATTCCCGTCTCACTGAGCTAGCCAACATCCTTTCTAGTGTATGGTTTTGGCGTTCACGAACTATCCTTTCCGCCGACAGGGCAGCAGTAAAGAAGACGAACATCACCAGATAGCCGGAGATAACAAAGTTACCCGGATTCTCCGCCTCCACCTCTCCCACCTTCTCCATCTCGAACCCTATTAATGATTCCTCGGTTGGCGCGATCGCTTGACCCGAGAAAAGCTGCTGCATAGCTGGCCAAATATTGGCCATTTCGCCAGTGGCTAGCCCCTGCTCTACCAGCAGCCCTATGGTGGCATTGGTCGCTACCTGCTGTGAGCCAACCCGGGAGGCAATAGCCTGGGCTAACCCATTGAGGGCAGCCTTGGTGTTGACAGCCTCCGCATCAGCTACCACCTCAAGCTGGGCACCATAGCCCATCAATACCCCTTCGGTGAAATCCGTCGGAAAGGCTAAGAAGCCATCTATCTCCTTGTCCTCAACTGCCTGGCGAGCTCCATCATAATCCTTGTCCCAGACTATTTTCGGCTCACCGGGCTTAAGTTGAGATTCATCCTTGGTTTCCATAACCCTGATTATTTGATGGCTTATGCTCCCTTCTGCCTCCCGGGTGACCAGATGAAGTTCCAACCGGCTATCCTCACTACCTGTACCACTCAAGAGGAAATTGAACAGAACTATGAAGAGGAAGGGGAAAAGTATGGCGAAGAGCAGGGCCATACGGTCTGTAGAAAATAGTTTCAAATCTTTTAAAGCATAGAACCAGATATGTTTCAGACTTTTCATCGCCTACTATTTACCCCCAGGCATAACTCTAAAGAAAATTCGGCTGAGCACCAGCCCCACTACGGCGACCCCTGCCAGCACCCCCAGCTCCAGGCCCAAATCGGCTAGAGAGCCTCCCTGGGCTATTATCGTGTTGAAGGCATTATTGGCATAGGTATTGATTGATACCTTGCTTATAGTGGCAGGAACTTCTACAAAAGTGCCGCCCAGCATAACCATAACCATGGTGAAGAAGACAGCAATCCAGGTAGCCCCGTCTTCACTCCGGGCGATGGAGGCAATAACGAGCCCCACAGCACTGCCTGCGGCAGTGAAAATGAGGGCAATAACCAGCGATGCACCAAAGGAAAGGGGGGTGAAGAGTTGAAAGACCATATAGGCCAGAACCAGCAAAATGAGTGTCTGGACGAAGCCGCGGGAGACACTGGCCAGAAACTTGCCCATAAAAAGCTGCCCCACGCTGAGCCGGGTGGTGAGCAGCCGCTCCAGGGTTCCCTTCCTACGCTCCTCCACGATAGCTCTGGCGCTCAGGGTTACGGCGAAGAGGACAAACATGGTAACGATGCCAGGCAGGAATTGGTTAACCGGGTCAGGGCTACTGCCCACCGTCTCCTCCCTGACTCTCACAATGGGATTCTCCCGTTCCCGGTCCAGGAATTTCTGCGTGGTGATTTCTATGCTTTCTTGTGGAATGTCCCTTCCCACAAGAGTGTTGCTAACTTGACTGTACACCTGGAATTCCTGGTTCATCTCCTCAGCCACACCACGAACTAGGCTGGCTACTATCTGTCCCTCCTGACCACCATTGCCTCTCTGCTTAAAGACCAGTTGTGCCGGCTCCCCGGAGGCGAGCTTATCAGAGAAGCCCTTAGGTATATAGACGACCATCAGCAGGTTAGACCTGTCTAACTTGGAATCTGCCTCAGAGGGGGAAAGCAGTTCGACATCAAGGTTGTCAAGTTCGCCCAGCCGCTCTAAAAAGAGAGCGGAGTAAGTGCCTCCATGGTCTTCATTTGCCACATGGGCAGTGCCGTGGAACAGGGATTCTCCGCCAAAGGCACCGTACATCAGGGCGAAGATAGCTATTGGCAAGAGCAGGCTGAAGGCCAAGTCGGCCTTATCCTGTAAATAGGTGCGAACTTCCCGTAGGGCGACTATTAAGGCTCTACTCATATCTTTGTTAATCGCGGAGGCTTCTACCGGTTAGTTTCAAAAAGACATCCTCCAGGGTTACCTGCTCTGGGGGACCAATCTGACTCTTAAGTTCATGGGGGGTGTCCATAGCGATTATCCGGCCTCCATCCATGATGGCCACACGGTCGCAGAGACGGTTGGCTTCTTCCATGTAGTGGGTAGTATAGAGAATGGTCATCCCCTTGTCCCGCAGACCCTCAATACTTTCGTAGATATTGTTTCGTGACTGGGGGTCTATGCCCACCGTTGGTTCATCCAGAAAGAGAAGCTCAGGATGGCCCATAAGGGCAATAGCCAGGTTGATGCGCCGCTTCATACCGCCGGAGAACTTGCTTATCTTCCCCTTGGCTCTTTCCGCCAGCCCCATCAGTCCCAGATGAGCCATGGTCTGGGCTCGTGCCTCCTTACCATTTAGCCCTGCCATCCGGCCAAAAAAGACCATATTATCCAGAGCGGAAAGGTCTTCGTAGAGGGCCAGCTCTTGAGGGCAGACTCCAATGAGATTGCGAACAGCATCGGCATTATGCCGTATGGAATGGCCACCTACTGTGACATCGCCGCGGTCCGGTTCCAGAACCGTAGACAGCATGCGTATGGTCGTGGTCTTACCGGCACCATTGGGTCCCAGCAGGCCGAAGATTTCGCTTTTATAGATGGTGAAAGAAACGCCGTTGACTGCCTTATGTTCGTTGAAGCTCTTGTGAAGCTCTTGTGCTATCAGATATGCTTCAGCCATAATCTCACCTCCTGATTCCCCTAGCTATGATTAGAGTCTGCTCGTGTTAGGCGGCATTATATATCCTCAGCCCAAGATTGACAAGACACCGAGAGTTATATAAACCTCTCCATCAAGGTGTATATTGTTTTATCGTCCACTTCGTTATTACCCTTGCTGAGCCTGTGTATAGCTTGCTCCACCACTTCACGTCTGGGTGCATCATTTAGGTCATCGAGGTTCCTATAGATACCAATCCTTCTGCCCACTCTGAAGTTGGCTCTTTCTGGGGCTGAAAGCGTCTGGAATCTTTCTATAATAGCCAGCATTTTCCCCTTATCCCGGGGCAGTTTGCCCTCAATCTCTTGCAGCAGGTTAGTAATATGGTCACTTACATAGTTTGAATGGCATTCCAGGTGTTCAATAAATAGCTTTTCTTCCTCTATAATCTCCTCATCTGTTGACCGAATAAAATTGCCACTTTCTACCTCATCACACAAAGGCATCCTACTATTAGTGGCTAAGGTTCTGACTCTGATGAAGTCGGAGTCTATTTCATTCAGCACCTTGGCTGTTTCAATGGCGTGCTCCCGCCACATTTCCCTTCCACCCAGACCCAGAACGACGTATTCTGACAGGGATATACCTGATTCTACTATTTTTCTACCGCCTATAATATGTTCAGCAGCGGTAACCCCCTTATCCATATATTGCAGTAAAGGGTCGTAACCTGACTCCAGCCCGATATGCAATCGGGAAAGCCCAGCCTTATATAATTCAGCCAGCTCCTCCGGTTTCTTTTTAGCCGCCGTCTTGGAACGGCCATAACTGGTTACCCGTTTAATACTGGGCAGGGTTTCCTTCAGGAACCTTATTACCTCAACCAGCTCACTAGTCCTCATGATTAAGGTGTTAGCATCCTGCAGGAAGGCATTCTCGCCACCGCCATAGAGCCATAAAGCTACATTGTAAAAGGCTTGATTAGGTGAATTATTAAGCACCATACTAGCCACCTGCTTAATGTTGCCCCCATAGCCAGACTTCCATGAAATCTTCTTTATCTTATCCTGTATAGCCTTGGCTGTTTCTATCTCCTGCTTTATCTCCGCCACTGGTCTGAGCTGAAATTTTTCCCCCTTATATAGAGAGCAGAACTTACACCTGTTCCAGGGGCAATTTCTGGTCACCCTGATAAGCAGCGAATAAGCCTCACTGGGTGGTCTGATTGGTCCTAGCTCAAAAGAGTATTCCATCATTTCCGTTATAGCCAACTAAATACATGTTCTTTAATGAATTCAAAGTTGGTCTTCACCCTTTCGGCACCGGTTATAATGTCCATATGCCCGGGAAGTAAATACTCGATTTCTAGCTGCGATAGCTCTTCTATAGAGTGCTTAAGCTCATCAGCGTTACCACCGGGGAGGTCAACCCTGCCTGTATTTTGATTAAAAATGACGTCCCCACAAACCAGGATTCCCCCCTTCTTGCAGTAGAAGCAGATGCTATCCGGAGAGTGCCCCGGAGTGTGGATAAGCTCGAATTCCATATCTCCAGTATTCAGCTTGTCATTATCTAGGTAGCTATCCGCCTTAAACTCCACGGCTTGAAGACCAAAGAATTTTGATGTCTCGATAACGGTTTCATTGTAGAACTTTTTGTGCAGGGGATGAGAAACAATTTTGGCTCCAGAGATGTCCTTGAAAGCCTCATTTGCCCAGTAGTGGTCAACGTGGAGGTGGGTATTAGTAATAATCTCAATATCTTTAGGTTTAATACCGTCTTGGTGCAAATCCTGTATTAGCGCTGGTAGAAATTGGGTAAGTCCAGGGTCTACAATAATGCTTAGGTCATCCTTAATCACATAGGTATTGCAGTCTAGCATTCCTTTTTCGGGGTAAAAATATAGATTGTCCGTCAGCTTCATTTTATTACCGGTATTGATTATATAGTAATCATAGGCTAAAATAAAGCAATTAGCACTATTTTTAGTCTTGGATAAGGCAGGTAAGGTGCCAATAAATGAGAGGGAGGTTCTATCATGGGAGTATTAGCTTGGATTTTCGGGATTATAGGCGGGCTGTGCGCTGTGATGGGTATTATTACTGCGGTAGGAGCAATCCCGGAGGTAGCCGCACTCACTTGGATGTTCTGGTTTGTGCTGTCGGCGATTTTACTTTTAATCTGTATCGCTGCTGCTATTAGTCGCACTCAATATGAATAGCTAGGCTTTCCAGTTACATTAGTTATTAGGCAAAAACCGAATAATTGTCCTTATAGCTATAAGGACGTGGTGTATTTGTTCCTTTGTTTTACGGCGTATCTATTGAGAGAACTGGTATATCGGGCTTAAGAAAAATAACAGAGAAAGAAGGTGGTGTTTCATGGCATTAAAGACGGCTAAGGAATATATTAATAGTTTGCGTGCACGCAAGTTGAATCTTTATTTGTTTGGTGAACGGGTGGAAAATCCTATGGATAACCCTATTATCAAGCCATCAACCAACGCAGTGGCGATGACCTACAAGCTTGCCCATGAGGCTGAAACTGAGGAACTGGCAACCACGAAGTCAATGCTCACTGGAGAGAGGGTAAACAGGTTCAACTCACTTTTCAAAAGCCCTGATGATATGGTCAAAAAGATAAAACTTCTCCGGAGGATGGGACAAAGGACGAGTTGTTGTTTCCAGAGATGTGTAGGTATGGATGGGATTAACGCTGTTTTTAGTACTACCTATGACATTGACCAGAAGTGTGGGACTGAGTACCATCAAAGGTTCAGGAAATGGTTGACCTACGTACAGAGGGAGGATTTGTGTATCCAGGGCGCTATGACCGATACCAAGGGTCAACGGGGAGTAGCACCATCCCAGCAAGCTGACCCAGACCAGTTTGTGCATATAGTGGAGCGAAGGAACGACGGGATTGTAATAAGAGGGGCCAAAGCAAACCAGACCGGCTCTGTAAACTCACATGAAATGCTTGTTATGCCAACCTTAAACCTGCGGGAGGGCGATGAGGATTATGCGGTAGTCTGCGCTCTACCGATGGACACTGAAGGCATAACCCTCATCTACGGGAGGCAGTCCTGTGATTTGCGTAAGCTTGAGGAAGGTGATATTGATGTCGGTAATTTTAACTTTGGAGCTCATGAGACCCTAACTATCTTAGACAATGTCTTTGTCCCTTGGGAGAGGGTTTTTATGTGCGGGGAGAGAGAATTTGCTATCAGGCTGGTAGAGAGGTTTGCTGGCAATCACCGGCAGAGCTATGGGGGTTGTAAGCCGGGCATCAGTGATGTGCTCATTGGAGCTGTAGCCTCAATAGCTGATTACAATGGAGTGCGTAAAGCCCCCCATATTAGAGAGAAAATTGCAGAGATGATTCACCTCTCTGAAACAATACATGGTGACGGGTTGGCTTGTGCCTATGAGGGGACCAAGACTGAAGCTGGTAACTACCAGCCTGACTTGCTTCTGGCTAATGTATGTAAGCACAATGTGACGAGGTTCCCCTATGAGATTATTCGGCTGGCTCAGGATATAGCTGGGGGTATCCTGGTAACAACCCCTTCCGAAAAAGACTTCAGGCATCCGGTATTGGGTAAATATATCGATAAATACCTGAGAGCGGCGCCCGATGTGCCTACAGAGGACCGGCTTCGCATGATATCGCTTCTCCATTCTATGACATTCGGCCTGACAGCGCTTAATTATCAGGCTGAGTCAATGCATGGAGCCGGCTCACCTATGGCGCAGAAGATTATGATTGAGCGCCTGGTAGATATGAGCGCCAAGCAGAAGCTGGCTCGCAGTATTGCCGGTATTGATAGAAGGGAAGACGTCTTAGCTTAAGTTTTAATAGCGGGCTGGGGTAAAACGATTTAACTTTTGATGTTGTGTCAGGAAACGAAATCAGGCTTTCAGTGCGAGTTCACCCCAATGCTACCACCAATGAGGTGGTGGGCTTTACTGATGGGGTATTACAGGTAAAGATATCTGCGCCACCGGTTAAAGGTAGAGCCAATAAGGAGCTGATAGCTTTCCTCAGTAAAATATTAGATGTTGGCAAAAGCCAGATATATATTATAAAGGGTCATACCACCAGGAATAAGGTGATAGCCATCGATAGTCTAAGTTTGAAAGAAATTACCGAGCGGCTTTCACCTAGTGGCTAAGCTCTTTTCTTACGGCGACGGCGCCAGAGGATAACCCCGAGTATAGCTCCCCATACCGGGCAGAAGATTAAGAGCCAGATAGCTAGTGTGCCCAAAAATTGCCCGAAGATAACAATTCCACGAACCGCCGATTTGAGTGCTTCCAGAGCGCTCCAGCCAGCACGAACCAGCGGCTTAGCCGTAGCCACCGGCTTTAGACGAACTGAAATCAAGCTCATTGACGAGGTCCGCTCCAGATATTGCATCCGACCCTTGATTTGCTCTATCTTACGCCGCACCTGAGACAAACTATCATAAATTCTGAGGATGTCTTCCACATTCTCGGCTTTTTCCAGAAGGGCAAGATATTGACTCTCCGTTGCCTCAGCGTTCTTGAGCCTGGATTCCAGCTCAACATACTCCTCAGTTATATCCTGGCTGCTGGTACTCTCTGAGTCTACTCTTGTTGCCAGGTTTCTAAGTTCTGTTAGTGCCTGCTCAAACTTCTCATCAGGCACCCGAATAGAAATCCATCCCGTCCTGTCATGTTCCTCCCCATAAATTTGGGATGATACAACATAGCCGTCAAACATTAGAGCAAGCTGAGTTATCTCATCCCGGGCATCAACCACATCCTCTACCACCAGTGACATCTCCCCGGTGCGGACTATCATCCGCTCTTCTGTTGATGGCAACAGGTCTCCAGCCCCAGCCCTTGATTCCTTATAATCGACCTCATCCAGTCCCGGTGACATCGGTGGCGGCATTGATCCTTCTTCCGAGGGTGCTGGTGGTTTAGCGCAGGAAGTAAGCACCAGCAGGCACGTTGCTAGCACGGCTACTGTTATTAAAATCACTCTTTTCATAAACCAGCCCCCTTTTTACTAGCCATCCTTTACTATACTATAACGCTGATGGTAAGAAAAGGTTAGGGGAATTATATAATATATATATAACACTTAATCAAGAATAGGGCAGGCTCTATAGCGATTGTGGTAAGTCTCAGAGGCGTTGTGGTAAGTTTTGCCTACTTCTTGCTCACCCACAGCATCTCCCCCGTCAGTGATGAATCCTATTTCGGTATTCCTATCCATCTTGGAGTCCTGTTCATATATTCACGGTAGGCATCGCCGTAATACTCAAGACAGAATTGCTCTTCCGAAATGGAAAGAGGCACCCATAAAATCATTGATATAATGGCAAATAGTATGGGAACCCATGAAGCCGAGGCTATACCCGCTCCAATAAGCAGTAAGAACATAGTGAGGTACGACGGATGTCTGGAATAGCGGTATAGTCCTTTGGTTATACACTTGTAACGGAGGGGGGTAGTAGCCATATTCACTGCGGCTATCGTGCCTAAAATTAGTCCAATTAAACAAATAGGCAGGCCTGCATAAAACCAGACTGTGCCGAGTTTAAACGGCAAGAAAATACTGTATATAGAGAAGAGAAGAAAAAGTATAAACCATGGAAGACGGAGCTTCTTCTCGGTCTGGCTCTTTGGCCCTTCAACTTTGAAATTGTCTTTGTTGAAAATTAGATGCGGGATAAAGCCAACCAATAAACTGCAGAGTATTATAATCCAGACGTTCCAAATACCTATTTCAAAGACTGGTACAAGCGACATGATTTTTTCTCCTGTTTATTTATTTTCTAGCTCCTCCGTTCATAGATGCTTCATCTTATTAGAACCTTTTTTTGGTCATTTTCACCATCCAGGCTTTATTTTGTGTAAGTATAGCACTTAGGCAACAAGAGTAGCATTTTATCTCCCCATCTCTACCCACAGCCTCTTCCCATTGGTGATGAATTCTATAGTGTGGTGCTCGTCAGTTTTGGCATCATAAGTTTGGTATATATTTTCTGAGCCTATCTTATCTTCAAGTCGAGCCATAACCTCATCGCTGGGGTGGCCATAAGGGTTGTCTTCGCCTGCCGAGATAGCGGCTAGCTGAGGGTTGACCACTGCCAGGAACTCTGGAGTAGTAGAGGTGTCTGAGCCGTGATGGGCGACCTTGAGCACGGTGCTGCTTAAGCTAGCTCGTCGTCTGATAAGCTCAAATTCTGCCTCCCGCATTATATCAGCGGTGAGCAGGAAGCTAACATTATCCATACTTATATGCAATACCACACCATTATTGTCTATATCGGACTCGGTGCCAGTTAAAAGAGGTATCTGGGGGTTAAGCACATTAATTATTACTCTGCCCAAATCAATCTGCTGTCCAGCCTGAGCTATAGTGCATTTAATATCCTTCTCATCAATAAGTTTGAGCCACTCACTATATATAAATGAGTCATAATCTAAATCGGGGTAGAGCACTTCCTTAACCTCGTATCTATTTAGAACTTCTACCAAGCCGGTAACATGGTCAGCGCTGGGATGGGTCAATATTACCAAGTCAATAGTTCTATCCCAGAAAGGCATTTTGTTGCTCAGTCCCAGGCTTATCGCCTGTGGGCTGGGTCCACCATCAACCAGAACCTGCTGATTTCCCCGGGAAATCAGGATGGCATCGCCCTGACCGACATCAAGGATGCTTATGTGAAGATTATCATCGGGCATGGTGGCGGCGGTAAGCGATACCAGAATAGCCACCACTATTAGTGGCGTGATAACCCATTTATTTGGTACTTGGGAAATAAGGCTGGAGGATTTATCCACGCCTGACTTTAACCAAGCTGTAGCCTTGTTTATGGGACTGGTCAATTTTCCCCAATTACTGTTGAGCCAGATAGCTATAGCCAGGGCTGGGTAGTAAATCCATATCAGGGTAGTGCCAACCGAGCCTACCTCGATGGATGATAGGGGAATGGCAGCAAAACCATTAATCACCACCAGCATATATGACAGGAAGAGCCAGGCAAACCAACCTACGCCGTAGCCGACCGATAAGGCGATAAATCCCAGCCCTCCAGCTAAGGCTCCAGTAATGATAATAGCCGGTAGGACCGGCAGGGTAAGAAATGTGGTTAGGGGGGCAACCAATGAAATGATGCCGAAGTAATAGGCTATCACTGGCCAGACAGCTATGATTGCTCCCAGGGTTACGCTGAAGCTGTCGGTAATGAAATTAGCTGTGGATACGGCTACCCCATCTTCACCCAGAGTAGCCTTGACTGCTTTTCTACCTGCGGCTTGGAGAGGGGGGAATATGAAGATTAGGCCAGCCATAGCCAGAAAACTCATCTGGAAGGAGGCAGTCCACAGGATTTGAGGGCTGATGCCTATCATGATAGCTGCGGCAAAGGCAAGGGAGGTGAAGGCATTGCGCTGCCTTCCTAGAAGCTCGGCAGTGAGGAACAGGCTGGCCATGATGGCACCTCGAACCACGGGTAGGTGCATACCGGTGAGTAAGGCAAAAAGCCAGATTGCGCCCAGCGCCAGCCAGATATAGATGTAGTGCCTTCTGCCAAAAAGCCATATACCGATGCTGAGTAAGATGCCAGCCACGATACTTAGATGGAGACCGGAGATAGCTAATATATGCGCTGTGCCGGTATGGCTGAAGTTGGTTTTGACTGATGGAGGAATATTGCCCCGGATGCCCAAAATAATGCCCTGAGCTAGCGATGCCTGTGGCTCAGGCAAAACTTTAGCCGTAGTTTGAGATAAACCGGTTCTTACTGAGTAAATCCATTCCAGTGGTTTAAAGCCCTTCCCCTTCTCCAGTATTTCTATTTTGGGGTAAAGCACAGTGGAATAGATTCCCTGGTGGGCTAGATAACCTTTGTAATCAAAGTCATCAAACTGGGTAGGTGTCTCCAGTTTTCCTGATACCAGGAGCACATCACCATACTCATAGCTAGAGTATCGGGGTACAAATAGTAGCGCAGTCCCTTCAATCTGTTGCCAGCCTTTATCCGTTTTAATTTCTGAGGCTGAGAGGTAAAGATGGGTAGTTTTATCTCTAACCTCAGGGTCTTTATCTATAATTCCCTTAATTTCTACAGTTCCCTGGTCGTTGTAAAACTGGAGATGGTTCTCGTCAATAGTGGGCAGGCTTGACTGGAAACAGAAGGCGCCGCCAAAAAGGGCGATAAGACATAGACTGGTTAAGATTATTAGTTTTCTATAGTTACGGACGAGGAGAAGCAGGGGGAGGGGGATAAGTCCGATAAGGACGAGAATAAGAGGCAGATTAAATTTCGACCCCAAAAAGATACCAGCCACCCAGGCACAACTCAAATAGATAAGCGGCACTTTTTCATCCTGAGGTATTAGTCGGCTACGGTAAGCAGATGCTCAATCTGCTTGTAGATAGTATCTCCTATGCCTTCTACCTTGGTTAGCTCATTAATATTATTAAATGGTCCATTTTGCTGGCGATAATCTATAATGGCTTGAGCTCTAACTTCACCAATCCCAGGCAGAGCCTTTAGTAGCCAAAGTTCAGCTCGATTAAGGTTGATTTTTTGCGACTGCTCTTCCTCAGCCGGCTCAGTTATATAGAGCTTAAGTTGGCTGAGCTCAGCGTTAGTAGTAGTTCCGCCAGCAGCTTGAATAAGAGCCTCTATGCTGTCACCGGCTTTTAACGGATAAAAGCCAGGATTGATGACGGCACCACTAATGTAAATCTCAGCCTGTTGTAGCTCTTGGTTTGGGGGTATGGAAATCTCTATAGGTTGGCTGGCTCTATGTCTGGACCAGGCTACTGTGCCACCAATAGTAATAGCAGCTATCAGGAAAATAATAATAACTAGCGTCCGGCTTTTACTAAGCTTGCTTGTTGTTATAGAAGGCCTCCTGGTGTTTGTTAACCGCCTCTCAGGGCAGTTCGTAATGCCTCTTCTGACTCGGGGGTAGTAACAGCTATTATCTGGTCCTCGGCTTGAAGAATGGTATTGGCGGTAGGGACGACAGGTTTGCCTTCCTTACGGAGGAGTAGCGACAATTTACTTTCTGCTGGTAGCGAAAGCTCCTTTACCGGTTTACCGATTGTAGTTGATTCAGGGGGAATTTTTACCTCTACAATCTCCAGCCCCTTGTCTCTAATAGTTAATAAATGCGTCAATGGGTGCGTGGGCACCTCTTCTTCTATGTGTTCAAGGATGATATTAGTGCTGCTTACAGTAGCATCAATCCCCAGTTTCTTAAAGATAACCTCATTCTTCGGGTTTCTGACGCGAGCTATGGTACGGGGCACATTAAATTTATGCTTGGCTATCTGGCAGGCAACTAGGTTATCTTCATCATCGCCAGTTACAGCGACGAGCATATCAGCTCGTCCGGTACCTACCTCAGTTAGGGTAGCTGTCTCACAACCATCGCCTCGGACACAGATGCTACCCATTTCCGCCACAATGTTTTCGCATATAGGAGCTTCCTTTTCTATTATAAGTATTTCATGCCCCTCGTCCAGTAGAGCTTTGGTTAGATAGTAGCCTACTCTGCCGCCGCCAACAACTATGATATACATATTTCCACCTCAGCTCTTTAGCTTTTCCTTCAGTATCTGGGCAAATATCGTGGTTGGGCTTATGGCTTCTATACCTAGGGTGCTGTATAGGTCTCGGCGCAGGGGGTCATAAATACGGCAAATTACTCTGGGCACATTGAAGGTATGCTGGGCGATTTGACAGGCCATAACATTGCGATTGTCTCCTTGGGTTACGGCGACGAAAGCATCGGCTTGTTCTATGCCTGCTTTTTTAAGTACCTCCTCATCAAGACCATTGCCCACCAGTGCTGTGCCATTAAAGTTAGGTGGTAACCTTCGGAAACTGTAAGTGTTGGTGTCCAAAACAGTAACCTGATCTCCATCGCTGTCTAACCACGTGGCTAGTTGAGCCCCTACTCGCCCACAGCCCATAATCACTACTTTCATATAACAAACTCAGTTAGGTCGTATATTGATGATACAGTATAGCATGGCAGGGAGCATTTTTCAGCACATAAGGCACCACATCACCTAGGCTAAACTCCCCGAAGCGCCTCTTATATTTAATCCCCATCAAGATTAAATCAACCTGTCGTTCTACAGCTTCATCGACAATAGCGGGAGCTGCTTCGCGAGCTTGAAGCAAGTCAGTCTCTATCACACAGCCTTGTTCTTTAGCAACACTCTCCATATGAGTCAGTATACCTTCAGCCTTTCTAATCTCAGGTCTGATTTCAGTATCTAATGGCAGGGTACGTTCTACGGCAATAACACAAACGGCGAAGATTTTACCTTTACCCTTCTTATCCAGCAACTTGCAAGCTAACTTCATTGCCTCCTCATCGGCTTCAGTTCCGGTTACCGGTACCAAAATCCTGCGAAACTCCATTGCTTTCTATTTCCCTTTATTTTATTAAACAACGGGTATTATAATCCTCTTATAGAAAATCTACAATACCCTTTTTGCATTGAAAGTGTTAGCATTTGACAGCTAGCAAACAAGCGCGTAAAATCCCCCTAATTACGAAATACCTACTTGACCATCTATCAAATTGATGCCATTATTACGGCTGAGAAAAATCGGGTAAAATGAAGGATAATTGAGGTTGGAGGTATCCTGGGATGGAGAAGAAGGAACTTCTGGAGCAAGTGCCTACAGTCCGGGCGGGTGACCGGCTGTTACGGAGGCGAAGAATGCCTCGAGGAGTACTTCGTGCCATTTCTCGGAGTATTTCAAGCTTCTTTAAGAGCAAGGGTGGTAAATAGCTGGGGATGATATAAATGTATATCATCATAGGCGGTGCTGGGGTAGTAGGTTTTCATATAGCCTCTTTGCTGGCAGAGGAAGGGCATGAAGTGGTTGTGGTGGAGAAATCTGAGGAGGTATTAGAAAATGTCCGCCGTCAACTTGATGTCAAGACTCTTCTCGGGAATGCGGCAACGCCTAAAGCCCTCAGGGAAGCAGAAGCCCAACGCGCCGACTTAATTATTGCCGTTACTAATAGTGATGAAACCAATGTGCTCACTTGCTTTCTAGCTAAGGAATCAGGTGCTGGCACGGCAGCGGCCAGAGTCCGTAACCCCGAATATTTGGGATACTTTGTCACTCCGTCCAAGTTGCCTTCAGCCCCACGCAGAGTAATTAGGATGAAAAGCCTGGGGGTAGACATTTTCATCAACCCTGAGTTTGAAGCAGCTAAGGAAGTAACGAGCCTCCTTTCCAGCTTTTATCCTACTCCGGTGGAGAGCTTTGCCGATGGTCGCGTTCAAATAAGGGAGTTTGGAGTGGTGGGCGGAGCGATAGTGAATAAAACCTTAGGCGAGATTACATTTCCCAAACCATGTGTTGTTGTTGCCATCATCCGTGCCGGGGGAATTATTATGCCAAGTGCCGATGAAGTCATAAAACAGGGTGACCGCCTATACTTGGTTGCCTCTCGAGAGTTTATGGATGAACTGGGGGAGATGTTTGCCCAGCCACAGCGCCCAGCGAGGAGCGTGGTAATATGTGGTGGGGGGTATACTGGGTTCCTGGTTGCGGAAAGACTGCAAAGACAAGGTATTTTGGTTAAAGTCATTGAGGAAAATATAAGTCGCTGCCAGGAGCTCGCCGCCAGGTTAGAACAAGCGACAGTACTACAAGGTGACGGCACCGATTACGATTTTCTCATTGAGCAGGGAGTCCCATCAGCAGATGCCTTTGTGGCTACCACCGAAAATGATGAGCGTAACATTCTTTGTGCCTTATTGGCTAAGAACCTAGGGGTGCCCCGAAGTTTAGTAGTAGTTAATAGGCCAGGATACATCCCCTTGGCTGAGGCAGTTGGGGTTAGTGTAGCTGCGTCACCCCCTTTGCTTACCGCTCGTAAAATCGCTCACTTTGTCCTCCATGGTGGCGCAATTTCAGCAGCCTTCATCGGGGGTAAGCAGCTACAAGTTGTTGAATTTGTGGCTAGCCAAACAGCGCATGTTGCGCAACGAAAGATTACAGAAGCAGGCTTGCCAAAGGAAGCGATAGTCGGCGCTATTATTCATAATGATATGGTTGTTATTCCTCCGTATGATAGTGTTGTACAACCTGGTGACCATGTCATTATAATATCTCCCCTCTCAGTTACCCCTGCCGTGGAGAAACTTTTTAAGTAGGATAATGAGAATAAAGGTTGTCCTCCATTACCTAGGGCTGTTGATAACAATCCTCGGGTTTTCCATGTTCCTCCCCTTAGCCTGGAGCCTTTATTATAGAGAGCCCGATTCCCTGGCTTTTGCTATCTCAATGGGTATCAGCATTGGTTTTGGTTTGTTACTTTGGCGCTTGATACCGGTCGGTGAGAGAAGGTTGGGTCGGCGGGAGGCAATAATGCTAGTGGCTGGGGGGTGGGTATTAGCCTCAGCCTTTGGCACTCTACCATATGTACTAGCCGGGACCTTTCCAAGCTACCTTGATGCTTATTTTGAAGCTATGTCAGGCTTTACCACTACTGGGGCAACGGTGCTTGCTTCCATTGAAAGCCAGTCTCACGGCATTCTTCTATGGCGTTCTCTCACTCAGTGGCTTGGGGGAATGGGGATAATAACGCTCTTTGTGGCTTTATTTCCGATATTGGGTATTGGGGCAGCCCATCTGGTTGAAGCTGAGGTGCCAGGACCTCAAGCCGAAAGGCTAACAGCGCGCATCCGGGATACAGCTAAAGTCTTATGGTTGTTGTATTTCGCTTTTTCGGCTTTGGAATTTATCCTGCTCTGGCTGGCGGGAATGCCTCCATTTGATGCATTGACGGTTACCTTTAGCACCATGCCTACTGGGGGCTTTGCCCCAACTACATTGAGCATCGGTGCTTATAATAGCTTATTCATTGAAGGCATCGTTATTTTCTTCATGATGGTGGCAGGTATAAATTTTGGGTTGTTTTACTTCCTCTTGTGGAAGCGCCAACCCGGACGCCTCTTAGCTAACCCTGAGTTTCGGCTTTACATTGCGCTTCTCATTGGGGCGTCCATTTTAATCGCTCTGGACCTAACCAGGAATATGGGGCTATCTTTTGGTGAAGCCTTCAGATATAGTGGCTTTCAAGCTGTGTCCATTATGACAACTACCGGCTTTGTCACGGCTAATTTTGATGCTTGGTCTGCGTTTGCTAAGGCGGCTTTACTTGTTTTAATGGTGATTGGGGCTTCAGCAGGTTCGACTGGGGGCGCATTAAAGGTTATTAGGCTTCTAGTGCTGGTGAAGTATGCCTACCGCCGAATTGTGCTTGCCTTTAACCCCCGAACGGTCATTCCATTAAAAATTGGAAAGAGTGTATTGTCGGAGGGGGTCATATCCGGAATTATTGGCATGTCCATTTTATACTTTGCCATTCTTATAGTGGGTTTCCTAGTAATGAGTGCCATAGGACTAGACCATATAACGGCCTTATCTTCGGTTGCTGCTACTTTGGGAAATGTCGGTCCTGGCTTGGGTTTGGTAGGCCCGGTGTCAAACTATCTTTGGATTCCACCCGTGGGTAAGGTTGTTCTTATAATATGCATGCTGGCTGGTCGCCTTGAGCTTTTTACTGTATTGGTGCTCCTTACCTCTTCATTTTGGCGGTGGCGTTAATTAGAAGCCCTGAGTAACAACTGGCTTGACAATTAGCTATATATTAACTAAACTTTTACTGGATATAGGCAGTTTTATGAACTCTTTTCGTTATTCCATATGTTGGCAGAGGAGAATTAGCCGTGTTTAAATTCCCTTTTATCCCCAAGGAGGGGAAGTTCTTTGACCTTTTTGAGCTGGGTGCCCGGAATATGGTCAAAGCAGCTCAGGTATTAAAAGAGCTGGTTGATACCTGGGATGATGTTGAAGGCAGGGTAGGTGAAATAGCTCAAATGGAGGACGAGGGAGATACAATTACTCATGAGATTATGGCACAGTTGAATCGCACCTTTGTCACCCCGTTTGACAGGGAGGATATTGCTCTACTGGCTCATTCGCTGGATGATGTGATGGATTTTATTGATGCTGCGGCTGACGCTATGCTCATATATAAGATAGACTGCCCTACCCCTAGGGCTCAAGAGCTAGCCGATATCATAGTGCAGGCAGCGGCTGAGGTGGAAAGGGCAATACCTCAATTGCGGCATCATGCTGAATTAAAGAAGATTCTCACACGATGTGTGGAGATTAATCGGTTGGAGAATGTGGCTGATGAGGTATTCCGCTCAGCCATGGCTGAGCTCTTTGATGATACCATCGATATGGCTCAGGTCATTAAGTGGCGCGAAATTTATGAGCATATGGAGAGCGCCACCGATAGGTGTGAGGATGTGTCTAATGTCCTTGAAGGAGTAGCGCTCAAGAATGCTTGACCCCTCCCTCGGGATTCTTGTCTTCATTATTGCACTGACTATCGGCTTTGGAGTAGTTAATGGTTTCAATGATGCGGCTAATGCCATTGCCGCTTCGGTTGGCTCCAGGTCTCTTTCTCCCCGAAACGCTATTATAATTGCTGCCATCTTTAATCTGGCTGGTGCCGCTACTGGTACGGCGGTTGCCATGACCATTGGTAAAGGGATTCTAGCCCCGGAAGTTATTTCAGAGTTCAATTATATGCCACTGATTGCTGCTTTGGCTTCAATTATTATTTGGGGTATCATAGCTACCCGTTATGGTTTACCGGTAAGCTTGACCCATGGTTTTATTGCCGGGCTTGCGGCAGCCGGGATAGCTTTGGCTGGTACCGGGGCTGTGATGTGGGGGTGGAGCTATCGTTTATCACAGACTTTGTTGGCAGTAGTTACAGCTCCAGTTTTGGGGTTCATTGGTGGCTTTGTGTTGATGATTATCCTGTTTTGGCTGTTTCGGCGAAGTGCCCCAACCAGAATGCGAGTTATTTTTAGTCGTCTGCAGTGGCTTACTACTGCTTTTCTGGCTTATAGCCACGGTAAGAATGACGGTCAGATGCCTATAGGTGTCATCACTATGGCACTGGTAATTTATACCGGACGAACTGGTCTGTGGGGACACATCCCGTGGTGGATAATAATTGTATCAGCCTTAGCTATCAGTTCGGGTACTGCTATCGGCGGCTGGCGGGTCATCAGGACGCTGGGATTGAGGGTTACCGCCCTTCAGCCAGTTCATGGCTTCGCTGCTAATGTCTCAGCGGCGATAGTTATTGAGGTAGCGTCACGTTTGGGTATTCCGGTTAGCACTACCCATTGTGCCAGTTCAGCTATCATGGGCATAGGGGCTACTAGGCGTTTTTCAGCAGTGCGCTGGGGGGTGGCTGGTAATATTATTACCGCTTGGATATTAACCTTTCCTATCTGTGGTGGGCTGGGATATTTATTTGCCTGGTTGATGAGAGTAATATTATAAGTTAGCTTATAGGGTAATCTCCCTGGGAGTTACCCGGCACTTCTCGGCGGTAAGAATTGCCTTAACGTCCGATACCGCTAAATCAACCTTATCTCTTTGGCTTACTACTACGTAGTCAAACAGGGGTAGTTGTTTTATTTCTTCTTCCGCAGTTTTTATGCGTAAGGCGAGGTCAGAGGGTGGTTCGGTATGGCGCTGCTTAAGCCTGACAACAAGTTCTTCCATCGATGGTGGCATTAGGAAGATGAGTATCGCTTGAGGCAGGATTTTTTTGATAGTGGCTGCTCCTTGAATGTCAACCTTTACTATTGAGTCTTGCCCCCTACTTAGTGCTTGTTCGACTGGTTGCTTAGGCACACCGTACCAACTGCCATAGACGTTTGCCCATTCTAATAACTCATTATTAGAAATCATCTCCTGGAATCTTTCTCTTGAGACGAAGTGGTAATCTACATCGTCTCTCTCCGTAGCTCGTTGAGGTCGTGTGGTTACGGTGGTAATATATTTAAGAGGGTAATCTAATTCCTTCATCCTGTTTAAAATTGCATCTTTACCGGCTCCTGATGGACTAGAGAGGACTATGAATAACGGCCTTTTTGGCAAGTTGAACTGGGCTTGATTTTTATAGCTCGTCTTTTTCATCGCTTTGTTCTGGTCTTAGCACTGTACCTCCTCGACCTGCCTGTAGCCTGTTAGCGATAATTTCTGGAGCCCGAGCTGTCACAAAAATATGTCCGCTATCAGTGAAGATAACGGATCTAGTCTTTCTGCCATGGGTCATATCAACTAGTAACCCTTTTGTTTTTGCTTCCTGCATTGTACGTTTGATAAGGGTTGAGTTTGGTGCAGCTATGGCAACAATTCTATTTGCTGCTACGAAATTACCAAATCCGATGTGAACCGGTTCTATAGCCATTTATTATTACCTCGGCAGTTATTTGTAAAATATCAGATCAAAGTCTGCATTCTATTTGATAATCAGCAATACCTATCACCCTCCTTTTCTATGTTATTTTTAAGTCTTTTATATCTTATACCCATAATGGTAATTAGGCAAGTATCCGAATTGCGTCATAATTATTGTTACCGAAAGTGGTATCGTTGCCTCAAAAAAAG
>CAZFRL010000022.1:0-24537 GCA_964521325.1 uncultured Dehalococcoidales bacterium
TTCCCATCCCGAACACGGAAGTGAAATGCCCCAGCGCAGACGATACTGAGGGGGTGACCCCTTGTGGAAAATATGCCACTGCCAGGAGGCTTTTGACCTTTAATTTAATTTTATTTATAATAAAAGCGGTGGGGTGGTGAAATAAGTGGCAACTCTAAAGGAGAAAGATGGCTAGCCAATTTGAGAAATTCTCAGAGCGAGCGCGTAGAGTTCTCACCATAGCTCAAGAAGAGGCAAAGCACTTCAACCACAACTATATTGGTACCGAGCATATTCTGCTTGGTTTGGTCCAGGAGGAGGAAGGGGTAGCAGCTAAGGTACTAACCAACCTAGGTGTTGGCTTAACTAAGGTGCGCTCGGCACTGGGGTTAGCCATGGGTAGTGGTGAGAAAGCAGGTAGTGGTGAAATTGGGCTTACCCCTAGAGCGAAGAAGGTTATTGAACTGACTATAGATGAGGCACGTAAGCTCGGCCATAATTATATTGGCACTGAACATATCCTGTTGGGGCTGTTGAGTGAGGGGGGAGGGGTAGCCGTTAACGTACTAAATAGCTTTGGTATTACCCTTGAGCAGGTGCGTGCTGAGACTATGCGTGTCCTCGGGCAAGGTGGGCCTAAAGCCAGGCTTAGCCGCACTACAAGTCGTACCCCGGTTCTGGACCAGGTAGGCATTGACCTGACAGCAGCCGCCCGTGCTGGTAAACTTGACCCAGTCATTGGGCGGGTTAGTGAAATCGAGCGGGTAACGCAGATTCTCAGCCGTCGGACAAAGAACAATCCGGCGCTTATTGGTGAGCCAGGGGTAGGCAAGACAGCTATTGTTGAAGGTTTGGCTCACCGCATTGTAGCCAGCGATGTTCCGGAAACATTAGAAGGGAAACGGTTAATAACGCTAGATATAGGAGCCTTGGTCGCTGGGACAAAGTACCGGGGTGAGTTTGAAGAACGGCTAAAGAAGGTTATTGATGAGATAAAGACTGCGGGTAACTGTGTGCTCTTTGTTGACGAGTTCCACACTATTGTTGGTGCTGGAGCGGCTGAGGGCGCGGTTGATGCGGCTAATATCCTCAAGCCGTCTCTGGCTCGAGGGGAATTGCAGTGCATCGGGGCTACTACCCTTGACGATTACCGTAAGCATGTGGAACGAGATGCGGCATTGGAGCGTCGCTTTCAGCCTGTTTTGGTAGAGGAACCTTCTGTAGAGGAGACAGTGGAGATTTTGCGTGGGATTAAGGAGCGCTATGAGGAGCATCACCACCTGACAATAAGTGATGAGGCACTGAGTTCAGCAGCAACACTATCCGCTAGATATATACCTGACCGTTTTCTGCCTGATAAGGCTATTGACCTGGTTGATGAGGCGGCGTCAAGGGTAAGGATTAAACACCGAACAGTGCCAATTACCTTGAAGGAAGCCAGACTAGTTGAGGATAGTGTGCGTAGGGATAAAGACGCTGCCTTAGCTACGCAACAGTATGAGTATGCCGCTGAACTGCGTCAGCGAGAGGTTGAAATTAGCGATAAAATAAAGCGTATGGAAGAAGAGTGGCAGGTTGAGCAAGAGCAAGAGAAGCCGGTAGTTACTGCTGAAGATATTGCCGAAGTAGTTAGTATGTGGACCAAGATTCCAGTGGTGCAGTTAGCTGGTGATGAGACCAGTCGCCTGCTTAATATGGAAGAAGTGCTACATGAGCGCATTATTGGTCAGGATGAGGCTATTAATACTATTGCTAAGGCAGTAAGGCGTGCCCGGGCTGGTCTTAAAGACCCTAGGCATCCCATAGGCAACTTTATCTTTCTCGGCCCAACTGGTGTCGGCAAAACAGAGCTGGTTAGAGCGCTGGCTGAGTTTATGTTTGGTAGTGAGGACACTCTAATCAGACTTGATATGTCGGAGTTTATGGAGAAGTTTGCCATATCTCGGCTGGTTGGTGCCCCACCTGGGTATGTTGGCTATGATGAAGGTGGACAATTGACTGAGGCGGTGAGGCATAAGTCATACTGCTGCATACTCCTTGATGAGATTGAAAAGGCTCACCCTGATGTGTTTAATATATTGCTCCAGATATTTGATGATGGTCACCTGACTGATGCCAAGGGTCGCCGTGTTGATTTCCGCAATAGCATTATTATTATGACCAGCAATGTAGGTGCTGAGCTTATCCGGAAGGGCACCACAATTGGTTTTGTCGCTCGTAGTGATGAGACCAAGAGCCAGGAAGAGGCTTATGAGAGGATGAAGGAGAAGTTACTCGGTGAATTGAAGAAGACCTTCCGTCCTGAATTTCTTAACCGTATTGATGGTGTGGTTGTATTTCATCCCTTGACCAAAGAGCATATTCGGAAAATAGTTGATTTGATGCTGGTTACAGTAACCCAGCAATTGGCTGAAAAGGGAGTAAAACTGGAGGTAACTGAGGCGGCTAAAGATTTTTTGGGTGAAAAGGGCTACGACGAGGTTTTTGGGGCTCGGCCACTACGGCGAGTTATTCAGGATATGGTTGAAAATAAGCTTTCAGAAGAGTTACTCCGTGGCAAATTCCAGCCAGGGGGTACCGCTGTAGTTGACTTAGAAGGGGAGGAGATTGTAGTGCACCCAGTAGCTGTAGAGGCGGTGTTGGGGGATAGTAAACCTTAGCCCACTATGGCTATAGTCTAGCTTCTTATAAAGGGCGGGAGAACAAGATGAGTGTGAGAACCGCCCTTTTAATTTTTACCCAAAATACAGGTTGACATAAAGGAAGGAGCTTAAAATTGGCACAGGAAACTGTAGAAGTTCCCATAACAGGTAAGATTATTAGCGTAAATGTTAAACCCGGCGATGAGGTTAAAGAGGGAGATACACTTTGCCTGCTGGAATCAATGAAGATGGAGAACCCTATATTGGCTCCGGTTGGAGGTATAATTACCAAGTTAGAGATTTCAGTGGGGCAGACGGTTAACGCCGGTGACCTGGTAGCCATAATTGAATTTTGATAGCTTCTGTAAATTGAGAGAGATTTAGCATGATAGACTGGAATTTGTTAGCAAAGATTGCCGGGGGTGGTTTTGGGGTGACCATTTTTGTCTTGGTGGTTATCTCATTGATAGCTTGGATAATGGGGCTGGTGCTTCAAAAAGTTGCGGCAGGGGGTAAAGAGAATTCTGATAAAGGATAAGTAGGTGTTTGGTCTTTATCAAACTGCCTTCGGGGTATTAACCTGGGGCAATATTTTAATGCTTTTGATTGGGGGGCTTCTTATCTACCTGGGTGTTGCCAGGAAGATGGAGCCTGTTTTATTAGTTCCCATAGGTATTGGCGTCCTTATGGTTAATCTCCCCTTTGCTGGTTTAATGATATATACCCCTGAGGGCTTACCGGTCGAGGCGGGTACGGTAAGCGAGTTGATAAGAGCCATAGGGGACGGGAAAATAGGTTTATTGAATGTGCTTTACACCTATGGGATTAAATCTGAGGTAATCCCGCTGCTTATTTTCCTCGGGGTAGGAGCTATGACAGATTTCACGCCTACTATTGCTCGTCCTATCTCTTTTATTTTTGGTGCAGTCGCCCAGCTTGGTGTTTTCATTGTCTTTATAATTGCTTATTGTTCTGGGATATTCTCTCCCCATGAAGCAGCTTGTGTTGGTATCATTGGTGGCTCTGATGGTCCACCAACAGTTTACCTTACCGCTGCCCTAGCCCCCCGTCTACTTGGTCCCATTACACTGGTGGCTTACTCCTATATGGCGCTGGTGCCGATTCTTCAACCCCCGATAATAAAATTGCTGACTTCTAAGAAAGAGCGGGCGATATATATGAAGCCGCAGGTGCGCGACGTCTCCAGGTTGGAGGTAGTTCTTTTCCCAATAATAATCTTTCTAGTTGCGGCGTTGCTTGTCCCCAAATCGACACCCCTTGTTGGTATGTTTATGTTTGGTAACCTACTCAGGGCTAGCGGTGTCACCGATAGGCTGGCTCAATCAGCCGGAGGGGTATTTATAGATGTGCTCACCTTTCTCTTGGGGCTAACCGTAGGGGCATTGATGCCAGCCGTAGTATTCCTCAGGCCCGAAACCCTAGCCATTATTGGTCTGGCAATAGTAGCCTTCGCTTTCTCCACCGCTGGAGGTCTATTGTCAGCCAAGTTTATTAATTTGTTCTTAAAGGAAAAAGTGAACCCAATGATAGGTGCCGCTGGTGTATCAGCTATCCCTATGTCAGCCAGGGTGGTGCAGAAGATGGGGCAGGAGGCAAACCCGCGAAACTTTTTGTTAATGCATGCTATGGGGCCTAATATGGCGGGGGCTATTGCTACCTCGGTGGTGGCTGGGATATTCCTGGGCATGCTGGGCTAAGTCAGCTATCTGGCTCCAGCTTAAATTTTCCCTTGCTTTATCATCTAAAATCTAGTAAAGTCAACCTATGAGAAAGTCCCAGTCCAGAACCATCTTTGTCTGTCAGCAGTGTGGCAAAGAGAGCCCAAGATGGTTGGGACGCTGCCCTAACTGCCAGCAGTGGAATAGCTTTGTCGAAAAAGCAGTCCCGGCGCCTACTCCTTCCCGGGGTCCTGTCCGGGAAAACCCACCCCAGGAGCTGTCCCAGGTTGTTCTTGAAGCTGCCGACCGCTTCCCACTTCCTCTAAGTGAGGTCAATCGGGTGTTGGGTGGGGGGCTGGTGTCTGGCTCGCTGGTGCTCATTGGTGGCGAGCCTGGTATTGGTAAATCGACTCTCTTGCTTCAAGTTTCAGCTCTGGTAGCGCACCACAGTGGTCAGGTAGTTTATGTTTCTGGTGAAGAAACACCGCGTCAGATTAAGCTCAGGTCAGAGCGTCTGGGAATGGTGGGTGAGAAGCTTTACCTTCTGGCTGAGACTGACCTTAATGTTATCCTGAACCAGATTGAGCAGTTATCACCTCGCCTGGTAGTCATTGATTCTATCCAGACTGTTTACCTCCCTGAACTGGAGGCAACACCGGGCAGTATCGCCCAGGTGCGAGAGTGCACCTTAAGACTTATGCAGTGGGCAAAGTCCGGTGCCGTGCCTGTTTTCATTACCGGGCATGTAACTAAGGAAGGAGCTATAGCCGGTCCCCGGGTTCTGGAGCATATTGTTGATGTGGTTCTTTATCTTGAGGGCGAACCCTTTAGCACCTATCGGCTGTTACGTTGTGTGAAAAATCGCTTTGGCTCGACTAATGAGGTCGGTGTCTTTGAGATGAAGGACAAGGGCTTGGCAGAGGTGGATAATCCATCGCAGGTATTCCTGTCGCAGCGGTGGGGTGAGGCTGTAGGCTCGGCGGTGGTGCCTACCCTTGAGGGCAGCCGCCCCTTGCTGGTGGAGGTTCAAGCTCTAACTAATCCCACCAGCTTTGGTTTGCCGAGACGCACCGCCAACGGTGTTGACTTCGGTCGGTTGCTGCTGGTTAGTGCCGTGCTGACCAGGCGAGTTGGCTTGAAGCTGTCCAATCAGGACGTTATGGTCAATGTTACCGGTGGGCTTAAAGTTGGAGAACCGGCGGCTGATTTGGGCATTGCTCTGTCTATTGCTTCCAGCTTCCGTGATGTGGGGATTGACCCGCAACTGGTGGCAGTGGGGGAGGTGGGGTTGAGTGGAGAACTACGAGCCGTTTCCCAACTGGACAGGCGGGTAAATGAAGCCGCCAGGCTGGGTTTCAAACGCTGCCTGGTGCCTAAAATTGGAGCCAGGGTTAGCCCGGCGCCTAAAGCTCTTGAGCTTATCCCGGTCAGCACCCTGAGAGAAGCCATAGGGGTGGGGCTGGTCAGGGGCAAGCCAGGAAGTAAAGCAAATCAGGATTTATGAAAGAATTTTATTGTCAGTTGAGTTGATGGGTATAATATATGATTAAACAAAAAGTAGGTGCTATTATTGCGGCTGCTGGGGAGAGTCGGCGGATGGGTGGGGTGGATAAGGTAATGGCACTATTGGGTGGGAAGGCTGTTTTAGCCTGGGTGATTGATGCCTTTCAAAGATGTAACTCTATTGACCATATAATTGTGATAGTGAATAGGGAAAATCTGAAGCAGTGCCAGCAGTTAGTAGCCGGACAGGGATGGTCCAAGGTAAGTGACGTTTGTCTTGGTGGCAGGCGGCGGCAGGACTCAGTGGCGGCTGGACTTGGTCGGCTTGGTCAATGCGACTGGATAGTAATCCATGATGGCGCCCGACCTCTAATAACCGTGGACTTGATTGAGCGGGGGCTGGAGGCGGCTGGAGAAACCGGGGCAGCTGTAGCTGCGGTACCGGTTACCGACACTATCAAGGTAGCTGGAGATGATAGACTCGTTCAGCAGACGCTACCGCGGCACAGCCTGTGGACAGTGCAGACCCCACAGGTGTTTCGATTTGACATAATAACAGAAGCATATCGCCAGGTAGAAGCTGAGGTGACCGATGATGCCTCACTGGTAGAGATGTTAGGCTATAAGGTCAAGCTTTATCTGGGCACTTATGATAATATAAAGGTAACTACCCCTGATGACCTCGCTTTAGCCAAATGGTTACTATGTCATAGATAGGGACTGCTCCCGTCACTGATATATCCTCACCATCAACCCATACCTCAATCCGTAACGCTTCGAGTGCCAATCTCTTATCATCATAGGTGAAATTAGTTAGATTTTTACTTGCCAACATAATGTTTTATAATTAGCCCAAAAGGCACTGCTGGGAGACTCCCAGCCCAATGACACGGACTGCAAAAATATGAGCGGTCTTAATCTTAAATGACTGAAAAGGAGGGAGATATATTACCAGTGTTAAAGGATAAAGTAGCTATCATAACTGGAGCCGGTCGTGGTCTTGGGCGGGCATTTGCATTAAGGTTCGCTGAGGAAGGTGCTAAATTGCTATTACCTGATATCAGTCTGGACAGGGCTGAAGGCACGGTTAGGGAAATAAGGGCTAAAGGTGGGGAAGCAGTAGCCATGGAGACTGATATCTCAGATGAAAATGCCACCAAAAGGATAGCGGAGAAGGTCATGCAGCAGTATGGCAAGGTAGATATCCTCCTTAATAATGCTGCCATTTACTATGGAATAGAAGCCAAGCCGTGGGATGCCTGGACGGTGGAGGAATGGGACCGGATATTTGCGGTGAATGTAAGGGGAACCTGGCTGTGCTGTAAGGCGATTGCCCCACTAATGATAAAGCAGCCCAGGGGTAAGATTATCAATATTGCATCTGCTGTCATAAGAGTCACGGATTCTCAATTCCTTTTAGCTTATGCTTTAAGCAAAGCAGCGGTTTACACACTAACCCAATCTTTAGCCACCGCTTTAGGCCCCTCGGGTATTAATGTAAATACTATTGCCCCGGGATATACGGCTACTGAAGCTAGTTTAGGTCAGCGCGATAGCGAGAAATTATTCGAAGGAGTTGTCGCGACACAATGCTTAAAACGGCGTCAAGAGCCAGCAGACGTGGTGGGGACTGCGGTATTTTTAGCCTCAAAAGACTCGGATTTCATTACAGGGCAGCTTATCATTGTAGATGGTGGAAACGTGATGTTATAGGGAATAAATGTGAATCGTCAACGAAAATGGAACACAATTTGGCAGAAAGTTAATGGACACTTTAGGGCTTGCTCATGCTCTCTGGAAGAAGCGGAGTATCATCGGAAAGGAGCAAGCCTTGGTTTAAGAAATATCAAACAGGTTCTGGCAGTCTGAAGCTAGGACTGAAGAGATAAAGCGATTCATCCGGGATATCAAGCCAGAAAAGTATGTGAGGTGTAAAAGGATGGCTCTAAAAGAAATTCTCGAACCAATCAAAATTAAGAATGTCAAAATAAAAAATAGAATTGTAATGGCGCCGCTGATAATGGGGTACTCGACACACGATGGATATGTGACACCACAAGATGTTGCCCACTTGGCTCGTAGAGCCAAGGGAGGGTTTGGTTTAGTAGTGACTGGCTTCGTAGTAGCCACAAAGCTCACAATACCATTCGTTGTGCCCAGAGCTTTAAATTTGAGCGATGATTCATTTATCCCTGGATTGAGCCTGGTAGCAGATGGGTGTCATGCGTTTGGAGCAAAGGTGTTCATACAACTATTCGTCGGCACTGGAAGACAAGGGCACACCGCATCTGATGGAACACCACCTTATGCTCCTTCACAAGTTCCCTGTGTTAGACCATCTCAGTCACCCCGTGACCCGGCTTCGCGATGGCGAGTTTTGAGGGATGAAAGTCCGCCGCCCATTCCAAGAGAGATGACTATTGAAGAAATACTAAGTGAAGAGATAGAGTATGCTAAAGCATGCAGAAGAGCAGTAATGGCTGGATTTGATGGTATAGAAATACATGGGTGTAATGGCTATTTGCTGCATGAGTTCCTCTCACCACGCTCGAATAAAAGAACCGACCTGTATGGTGGAGCATTAGAGAATCGTATGAGATTTATGGTCGAAGTTACGGAAAGGGTGTTGGAGGCAGTTAAGGATGCCGTTCCGGTAGGTTTCAGAATTAGTGCTGCTGAACATATGCCAGAAGGATTTACTCTTGATGAAGTAAAAGAGGTCGTCAAAAAGTTGGCAGATCTAGGGATAGCATTCCTCCATCTATCAGACGGCGGTGGTGAATCGCCGAAATACTTAGTGCCAGACTCCATGGAAGAGGTTGAACAGCATCTTCTGAAGGAAGCTAAGAGCATAAAAGAGGTACTAGACATTCCAGTAATTACACCGAGTGTTCACGATCCGTCTGTCGCAGAGCGAGCCATTAAGGAAGGAGAGACAGACATGATTTCGCTTGGCAGACAGTCCCTAGCAGATCCAGATTGGCCTAATAAGGTAAAAGAAGGGAAAGTTGATGCGATTAAGAGATGCAAACGGGATAACATATGCGATGTATGTAGCCGAGTCGGCTATCTAAATATGAGATGTACAGTTAATCCAGAGGTAGGTTTTGAGCAGTACATACCAGAGCTTTTCCCAAAGAGAAGAGCGGGAGCGGTAATGCCTCCAGGTATAGCAAAGCTACCACAAGCGTAAATGTCAGGCTAGGCACTCTCGCTGCTTTGAACATATAACAGAGGATTTTAGCGGGGGTACCAGATAGTGGTATCTGGGGACTTACTGTCTAGGGGGCATAAGGGTGCTCCGCAGCTTGGGTAATATCGGCATTGTTCAACTTGTTCCATGCTAATCTCCCTCAATTAAATCCGTTGTTCTGATATATCTCCTTTTACATCTATCTACCTATTTGCTATACTCCCATATGAATAGGTATAGAGAAAGGGAATGATTCGGTCATATTGTATCCACTCCACGTTAGCTGGGGTTTTGTGGCAAAAGCATGAAAGGTAAGATGCGTGTTGGTATAGGTTATGATGTTCATCCTCTAATCCCTGGGCGGAGGCTGGTACTGGGGGGGGTTGAGGTGCCCTTTGATAAGGGTCTTAGCGGTTGGAGTGATGCTGATGTATTAACTCATGCTATTATAGATGCCATACTTGGGGCAGCAGCTTTGGGTGATATAGGCAGCCACTTCCCACCCGGTGATTCGCAATATAAGGATATTTCCAGTCGGCTGCTTCTGGAGAGGGTGAAGAATGAGTTGATGGGGCATGGCTGGCGAGTGGATAATGTGGATGCTACCATTGTGGCTGAGCAGCCGAAGCTGAGAGATTTTATTGACCGAATGCGACACCAGCTCAGCCAGACGTTGGGTATTGATGTTAGTCAAGTGAGTGTGAAAGCAAGTACCTCAGACCGGCTGGGTTTTGTTGGGCGGGGGGAGGGCATAGCTGCCTGTGCCGTAGTCTTGATAGAAGGCATTTCCGATTAGGTGGGTTTAATCGTGTTTAGAGACGTGATAAGCCAAATAAGTGAGTTAATCCGCTTTCCCAGGGTACTGAATTGCATCTGTCTGCTGCCCCGGTTTTTGGGGCAAGTAGGTAACAGTATTTAATTTGGGGGGATTAGTTCAATGGGACTTATCGCTAACATAAGAAAGGATATCAAAACCGTTTTCGAGCACGACCCGGCAGCTATCAGCACTCTGGAGATATTACTGGCTTACCCGGGATTTCACGCTCGACAGTATCATCGATTAGCCCATACCTTGTTTCAATGGCGTGTTCCTGTTTTACCCCGGCTTATTTCTCATATCGGTCGGTTTTTTACCGGCATTGAAATTCATCCCGGGGCTAAGATAGGGGAAGGATTTTTTATTGACCACGGTATGGGTATAGTCATTGGTGAGACCTCAGAGATTGGGGATAATGTTACTTTATATCAAGGGGTAACCCTTGGTGGCACCAGCCGGCAGCGGGCAAAGCGCCACCCTGCTCTGGGTAACAATGTGGTGGTCGGAGTCGGAGCCCAGCTTATTGGGGCGATTACTATAGGTGATAATACCAAGATTGGTGCTGGCTCGGTGGTGGTGACCTCAGCTCCAGCCAATGCTACTGTGGTTGGAGTACCGGGGCGGGTGGTAGCTGTCAGAAACCCTGATACTGATACCGTAGAGGTGTTACCTGACCCGGTATGGGAAAAACTGGACGGTTTAGAAAGAAGGATAGCCGAGCTGGAGCAGCGTCTGGCTATGGGAGAAAGGAAGCAAGAATGAAGGTATTTAATACCCTCTCCGGGCAGAAGGAAGAGTTTTTGCCTCAGGGCGATGAGGTGAGGATGTATGTCTGTGGGGTTACACCCTACGATGATTGTCATATAGGTCATGCCATGAGCTACATTATTTTTGATGTTATCCGGCGCTACCTCCAGTTTCGTGGCTATAAGGTGAAGTATGTGCAGAATATTACCGATATCGACGATAAGATTATTGACCGGGCAAACCAGCTTGGTATTTCTACCCGTGAGCTGGCACAGAAATACACTGACAGCTATTTTGCTGATATGGATGCCCTGAATATCGGTCGGGCTGATATTTATCCCAGGGCTACTGAAGAGATACCCAAGATTATTGAGGTGATACAGGGCTTGATAGACAAGGGGCACGCCTATTCGGCACAGGGCAGCGCCTATTTCAGGGTAAGGAGCGTTCCGGATTATGGGAAATTGTCTCATCGCAGCCTAGAATCTATGATGGCTGCGGAATGCGCCGTGGCTGGGGAAGATAAGGAGCATCCTATGGACTTTGCCTTGTGGAAGGCAGCTAAGCCGGGTGAGCCATCATGGCCAAGTCCGTGGGGGCAGGGCAGGCCGGGTTGGCATATTGAGTGCAGTGCTATGTCTCTGAGATACCTGGGTGACAGCCTTGACATCCATGGTGGTGGGCAGGACCTGGTTTTCCCTCATCATGAGAATGAGATAGCCCAATCGGAGAGCTTTACCGGTATCAAGCCGTTTGCCAAATACTGGTTGCATAACGGGCTGGTGCAGCTGGGTAAAGATAAGATGAGTAAATCTCTGGGTAATCTGGTAACTATAAAAGAGGCAGTGGAGAAATATAGCGCCGATGCCATCCGCATCTTTGTCCTCGGTTCGTATTACCGCAGTCCGCTAACCTATTCTGAGGAAGCGTTGGGGGCGGCGGCAGCGGGATTGGATAGGTTGGCACGGGCATATTCAAGAGATGACCCTGCTGGTGGTAAGGGCAAAGCTCTTGATGCTGAGCCTTATCGTAAGCAGTTTATTGAAGCGATGGACGACGATTTCAATACTGCCAAAGCGCTGGGTGTCCTGTTTGATTTAGCCAGGGCTATAAATGAGGCGGCCGATGCTAGTATTAGTATTGACAAGGCTCAACGCACTCTATTAATGCTTGTGCGTGATATTTTGGGTATAAAGCGTAAGGATGTTTATATACCTGTTCCGCTAATCCAAGTGGAAGGGGCTGCTCTGGCACCTACTGTGGTTATAGGTCCATCACCAACTCCGGAGGCTGAACTTCGTGTTAGTCGTCTTGTTGATGAGCGCTCGAGGTGTCGTGAAGCCAAGCAGTGGCAACGGGCTGATGAAATACGGGCTAAATTAGCGGAACTGGGCATAGTCTTGGAAGATATCCCTGAGGGAACAAAAAGAATATGGAAACGTAGTCCAGAGGCTAAGGCTCTTGATAATCTTCTGGCTAAACTAGGCATAGCTCTTGAAGAGAACGATTTGGAGACGTAAAAGGTAGCACTGAGTGAGGGCTTCCCAGGAGGTAGAGATATGCAAAATGTAGCCTTTATCCTGATTGGTCTGGGTGTTCTGGCTTTAATCGGCTGGGCAGTTCAGGGTTTCTTTACGGCGTCTGATATTCCGTTGCTTATCCGGATAGCCGTTGGTGTCATTGGCATTGGGGTGTTGGTTCTTATCGGGGTAGCCATTAAAGACCGGTTAGCCAGGGCTAAAACGGATAAATTCAAGGGGGTAGAAAAATGATTATTACCACATCAGGTCAGATAGAGGGTAAAACGATTATTAAAACCATAGGTTTGGTGAGAGGCAGCACTATTAGAGCTAGGCATATGGGCAAGGATATTATGGCCGGGCTGCGAGGTATGGTGGGTGGAGAGATAAGCGAATACACCAAGATGATGGCTGAGGCCAGGGAGGAAGCTATCCAGAGGATGGTAGAGGACGCTGAGAAAAATGGGGCTAATGCCATTGTTAGTACCAGATTTACTACCTCGATGATAATGCAGAATGCGGCTGAGGTGCTGGCCTACGGCACCGGTGTTGTGCTGGAATAATTTTTACTGGGCTATGACAAGCTGCTTCAGCTTCGCTTAGCTCTTTTTCTTATGAGCCATGGCTAAATGCTTCTGCCAGCATTTCTCATGTACATAAACAGCACACCTAGCACAGTAGTAAATATGGGCTCTGGCTTCTTTGTGGTAAACAGGGCAATTCATTAGCTACCCCTTCAATGCTGCCTTATTCTTACTTCACTGCCTACCTCGGCATCAAGAAAAGCGCTGGCATTACCCCCTCTCAGGGACACCTCAAGGTATCCGCTGCTGCCAATGAGGGCTAGTAGTTCCCTGCCCTCAGCATAGGTATGACTTAATCCATGAATAAGATGATTGCCGACATTAATCGTTATTGCCTGTTTTGTCGGTGGTAAGTCCTCGCTCTTGATATTAGTAATCAGATTGCCGAAGCTGTCAATGTGGAGGATGTGTCCCACTAGCACGCCGTCTGGCGTCCAGTATGGATGAGGGAGCGGTAGCATTGTGACTGACTTTACTGCCTCGCCAAAGTCTATTGGTGGGAAGCCCAGGGAAAGTCGGGCTGCTACCGGAGCAAAGATATCACGTCCGTGGAAGGTAGGGCTAACTGGTGACCGCCAGAACTGAGACTTGGTGATGGCTACTGCTTCCAGCCCTGGCTCAAGCTCTATTTGCTGGTTGCTGTTATCCTCCGTAGGCTTAGTTGAATGCTGCTGTATGATATAGCTCAAGATGCCATTGTCGGGGGCAACGAAGTCAGCCGACGGTGCTCTCAGAATAATGGCTCTTCGCTCAGTGCCAACCCCGGGGTCAACTACTACCAGATGAATAGTTTTTGCGGGGAAGAATTGGTATACCGTGCTCAGGATAAAAGCAGCCTGGGCAATATTCTGGGGCTTGATAGTATGACAAATATCAATTAGCTTTGCCTCAGGGTTGATACCGAGTATCACCCCCTTCATCGCCGCTACATAGCCATCACTTAAACCGAAATCAGTGGTCAGAGTTATTATGGCACCCATACAAAAGTGACAGTTACATCCCCCTTCTATTTCATCCCGTTTTCCCTTTATTCATAGCCGGCGATTACTAGCTAACTCTGAGGCTCATTACAGAAACAATGACGAATATGACTACCAAGGCAATGGTAATTTGAAACAATGTTTTTTCCACGCCTCGTTTAGTCCGGTAGACAGTATCAGCTTGACCAAAGATGCCCCCTAACCCCCCACCTCGGACCTGAAGTAGGATAGCTAGTATCAAGGCTATAGACAATACAATCTGAGCTATATTTAAGTAGGTTTGCACCTTATCCTTCCTCAAGTTTTTTCTTTAATAGTTCGTTTACCAGCTTTGGATTGGCACGACCTTTAGTAATCTTCATTACCTGACCGACAAGAAACTTCAGAGCTTGTGGCTTGCCTCCTTTATAATCAGCTACAGGTTCAGCATTAGCCGTTATCACTTGACTGACTGCTTCTTCGATTTGCTGAACATCACTGATTTGGCTAAGTCCTCGCTGGGCAGTAATATCAGTGGCCTGTTTCCCGGTATTAAACATTTCCTCAAACACCTGCTTGGCACTGGTGCCGCTAATATTACCCGTATGTATCAAATCCAGCAACTGGCAGAGATGTTCAGGACTAACCCTGGAGTCGTTTATCTCGGTGTTGGTGGCATTGAGCAGACGGCTAAATTCTCCAAGAAGCCAGTTACTCACCATTTTAGCTCTTTTGGGCAGCGACAAGCCACGAGGCATTCCTGTCTTCATGCAAGTTTCAAAGTAGTCAGCCATTGCCCTGGAGCCGGTGAGCAGGTTGGCATCATAGAGGTCTAAACCATATTCAGCAACGAATCGGTCTCGCTTATCATCAGGCAGCTCAGGAAGCTTTGACCTTATTTCCTCCACCCGTTCTTGGTTTAGGACTAGTGGCGGGAGGTCTGGTTCAGGGAAGTAGCGGTAGTCGTGGGCGTACTCTTTGCTGCGTTGTGAAACAGTTTTTCCCTTCCCTTCCACCCAACCTCTGGTCTCCTGGAAGAGCCTCTTGCCCTCGGCTACTGCTTTTCTCTGTCGTTCCGCTTCATACTCCAAAGCTCGGTAGACTGCCTTGAAGCTATTCATATTTTTGACCTCGACCTTGGCTATAGACTTTTGGCTGTTCTCAGGACGAATGCTGATATTAGCGTCACATCTAAAGCTGCCCTCCTCCATATTTGCTGTGGATACACCCAGATACCGGAGTATACTGCGTAGCTTCATCAGATACTGCCTGGCTTCCTCTGGGGAGCGCAGGTCTGGCTCACACACAATCTCCATTAGCGGCATGCCAGAACGGTTAACATCAACTAGGCTGTAGGGCTCTTCATCCGGGGAGGTGTGATGTAATAGCTTGGCTACATCCTCCTCAAGGTGAACGTTGGTTATGCCTATCTTCTTCTTTTCGCCATTGACTTCAGTAGTGAGCCAGCCGCGGTGTCCAATAGGAGCATCGGACTGCGAAATCTGATAGCCTTTCATTAGGTCAGGATAGGGGTAATTCTTGCGGTCAAACTTGGTGTAATTGGGGATAGTGCAGTGTAATGCCAGGGCAGTCATTATGGTATATTCCACTGCCTGTTGGTTAATGGTAGGTAGCACCCCAGGCATACCAAGACACACTGGACAGACATGAGTATTAGGCGGGGCATCAGCATACTCGGCGCTGCAACGACAGAACATCTTGCTCTTGGTCGATAGCTGGGCATGAACCTCCAGCCCAATAATAGTCTCATAGTTCATAGCTTGTTTAGTATAGCAATAATTATTGGTGACTGACAAGGAAGGCGTTTATTTGTCAATCTCACCTGTGTTATAATTTTATGTAGTTTGGGGATATAGCTCAATAGGGAGAGCGCTGCGTTCGCATCGCAGAGGTCGGGGGTTCGAATCCCCCTATCTCCACTTTTCCACTTTGTTTCACAAGAGTTTGCAAATCGTTTCGCTTTGCTTAGGTCAAAAATTCTCCCCTTCCCCGTTGTCGTGAACTTCGATACCCTGACAATTGAAAGTACGCTGTATCAGCCTTGTAATTATCGATAGACGACTCATGAAAAATAAAGCTAATCAAGGCGTGGGCAATAACCAACCATTACCTTTTCACCACCGTTTCAACGTAGAAGTTGAATTGGAGGCTGCTAAACAACGCTTTATCAATAGACTATTCAATCTAATCGACGAGGATTTTCTTGGCTTCACAAGGAAACAGTGTAATCTTTCAGAATATAAGGCAGCTTTTAAATACGTCGCATTCAAACTCGGAATAAGATATGATGGCAATAATACCCTGGAGTATTACGCTGACAATGAATTTCTACAAGTACTAAGGACTATCGAGGCACTCTTTGAGGCATTCCAACTAGAAAATTATGCTAACAGTGCGGACAGATTAGATAAGATTATTAAATTGGCAATTTCAGAAAGTGAAATTGATTTAGTAATTCAGTGGCGGAGCGGGCTTTTTTATCCCAGTGGGGCGAAATTGATGGACGAAGAGCTAGTCAATGAACCTCTGAGGTGGTTGGCTGATCCCAGATATAAGAATGTTCTAGTTCCGTTTAAGAAAGGACTAACTCGCTATTTGGAAGCTAATAAAAATACAGAGAAGCTAGCCGATACTGTAACTGACATATATGAAGCTCTAGAAGCGATGGCAAAGCTTGTTACGGGTAGGGATAAAGACCTTTCTGCTAATCGAGAGCTATTCGTCAGTAAGCTTAGATTGGATAGGCAGTATGGTAAGATGCTTACCGATTACATTGACTACGCCAACGATTATAGACATGGCACTGAGCCAAGCAAGACAAGGGCAAATCCTAATCCAAACGAGGTCGAAGCTTTTATATATACTACCGGTCTTTTCATCAGGCTAGCAGTTAAGCAACTGGAAGATGTAGGCTAAACACCAACTCAAAAGTTCTACCTATTGATACCCTCACTCCACTGTTCGCAAAAGTTTATTAATCGGTTGCTGATTGTTTCCAAAAAGCCACCATCCGGTCCAACTCTTTGTCCACTGGCTCATCTACGTCAAAATAGATTCATTTTAAATCGGGTAGTATCTACAATTTCCCGGTACTATCCTTCTCAGAATGATAATGGCAAGTTCACGAAGAAGTAGCTTTTAGCTCATATGATTTTCCGCAACTTTACGGAAATGATAACCATAGACGGCAAGACTTATGGCTATTGGAAACTTCTGTGGGCAGCTCAGCAAGGTCGAAATGAAGAGCTTCCAGTAGTGCCATCTTCCCTTTTCTCGAATGCCAAGAAACCATATAGACCTGAAGAATGCCTTGAGGTGGCAAATTTGCATTGTACTCGCTATGTTCCTCCGGGGTTTGTACTCTCTTAAGAATGTCCCAATCCGTTCATAGTACTTCTTTGGGGAATAAATCGTGCTTACAATGTGCTCATAGCCATTAATCAGCGTCTCACGGTTCATCTTCGGAATGAAATTAATTGAGTAGTCGGTATTGTTTCCGGTAAAGGCCTTGACAAGGCGGTTTTCCTTTCTTAAACGCTTGTGCAGTTTGGTACCAGCGGGAGCGTTTAGTAGACCGACCATTGCGGTAACAATACCACTCTTCTGAATAAAATCAATCTGATTTTTAAAGATAGACAGCGGGTCACTATCAAAACCGACAATGAACCCTCCTTGCACCTCCAGACCATGGTTTTGAATCTTCTTGACTGACGTGAATAGGTTACGATTTCGATTTTGAGACTTGGCACATTCAATCAGGCTTTCATCATTAGGGGTTTCAATGCCAATAAATACGGACCCAAAACCCGCATCTACCATCAATCGCATTAATTCATCATCATCAGCAAGATTTATGGATGCCTCTGTGAAAAAGCCAAACGGACGTTTCCTACCTTTTCTCCAGTTAATGATTGCCGGTAATATCTCTGCTTTCAATTTTCTTTTATTACCGATGAAATTATCATCGACAATGAATACGCCACCACGCCAGCCTTGATGATATAATGCTTCTAATTCCGATATTAACTGGTCTTTATCTTTGGTTCGTGGATTATGCCCATTCAATGTGATTATATCGCAGAATTCACAATCAAACGGACACCCTCGAGAATACTGGACATTCATTGATGAGTAACTCTGCATATTAATGAGTGACCACAGCGGAACAGGGGTTTTACTTATGTCCGGTCGCTCGTTAGAAGTGTAGATATGCCGGGGAGAGCCTTTCTCTAAATCTTCTAGGAATAGTGGAAGCGTAATTTCCGCTTCCCCGAGGACAAAATGGTCTACTCCATCAAATTCCTCATATCCTGTGGTAAAGAGAGGACCGCCACAAACAATCTTGGTGTCCAGTTTTTTGGCTCGGGTAATAACTTCCTTGACCGATTTCCGTTGTACCACCATGGCACTGATAAACACATAGTCAGCCCACTGGATATCTCCATCGGCTAGGCCGGTTACATTCATATCTACTAATCTTTTTTCCCATTCGTCTGGGAGCATCGCCGCCACCGTCAACAAACCCAGCGGCGGAAAAGCTGCTTTCTTGGATATGAATTTTAAGGCGTGCTTAAAACTCCAGAAGGTGTCAGGATACTGTGGGTATACAAGTAGTATTTTCATGTTATACTCCATCGTTTGATTATAGCACTGATTCCAATGCGGTGCAGTAGAGGCAACTCTAGCCGAAGAACCGTGTCAGCAGTTGGGAGAACTCCTCAATATTCTCTCTATAGGCACTATGGCCACAATTACTGAAAACATGTAACTGGCAATCAGGAATTACTTGCGAGGCAGCGTAAGCCTGGCTAACCGGTACAATATTATCTCGAGCTCCCCATACCAATAATGTCGGCATTAATAGGTCAGACAGTCTGTTTAGCAATACCGTAGTCTGTCCCTTAAAGGTAGTAACAGTCTTTCCCAGGTCTATCTTGCCCCGGGGAAGAGGATTGATAAATTCAATGTGGGCAAAGAATAAACCAAATAGCCATCCCACAAACTTAGTGATGGCAAGTGCAACACGGCCAATAGACCGGCAAAAGGCAGGCAAGGAAAGAAACCTAACCCACGGAGCAATCTCCTCGCCCAAACACATGCTGTCTACCAGGACTAGTTTTTCTACCTTATCGGGAAATCGGAGTGCGTACTGTAGGGCAATGCCTCCACCGACGGAATGTCCTGCCAAATAGAAGCGCTTCAATCCTATGGCTTGCGAGAAGTCTTCCACGAACTGTACGAATTTGGACATACTAACATCATCGCCCATAGGTTGGCTATGCCCAAAGCCCGGAAGATCAGGGACATATACACGATAGTTCTTTGAGAGCTCTCTGACATTCTTTTGCCATCCGCTGGCACCCCCGCCTCCACCATGGATTATGATTAGTGGTACACCCTGTCCTCCTGTAAGATAATGGATATCAAGTTTACCCACTCTTACATGTTCATTGCGTATTTTGTCTATGATTCCGCCTCCTTCTTTCAATCGAGAGTCCTACTCAAAATGACAACAGCTAAATATTAAAATCCTCTTAAGATTTGATGGATACCTTATGAGGAAAACTCAGATCGTGTGATTTGCCTGTGAATTACAATGATACGCATGGGCCACGTCTTGACCCATGCGTATCCCTGAGACAGCTAGCATTATCTGGTCAGCTTGATTCTACTGTAGCAATCACTACAATATACCGGTCTGCCTTCGCGGGGCTGAAACGGTACTTCAGTATCTTTACCACATTCAGCGCATACCGCAGGGAACATCTGGCGTCTGGACGACCCGTAGCTGCTGTTTACATATCGCTCTGACTTCCTTGCCTGGCGACATGAGGGGCAGCGCTTAGGCTCGTTGGTATAGCCTTTAGACGCGAAGAATTCCTGTTCCTCAGCACTGAACGTAAAAGTAGTGCCGCAGTCAGAACACTGGAGTGACTTGTCTTGAAAACTCATTGGATGACCTCCTCTCTTCTAGCATTTGGTATGAGTCTTGGTCATCCAACACTTGGTTAAATCTAAAGTAGTTCAACTACGGATTTTGCTAAGTATGTAATAACCTAAACTAAAACCACTATTTACTAGTATACATTAAAAGCGTTTTCATTTCAAGAACCGGGCGTAGTTTTATGACGACAGAAATGGACATGATCCCATCTGGAACCTATTGCCTCCTTTGGCATAGCAACCCAACAGAATGGCTTTTTGTTGCTTTACACTTTTGGCAATACTACTTCACTCTCCAGAGCTCTAACTACATTTCGTATGCATAACGAACCATCGTTACTCCAAGCATTGACAGGTGAATTAAAAGAAAGTATTGAACTCCAAGGATTGACAGGCAAATTGACAGAGGCTATACTTTGTAGCCGATTGGTTTGGAGTGGAATTCGAAATGGAGGAGCGAGGAATAAAATCTAATAAGGGGGGGGCATTATGTAATAAAGGTGAATCATGCAACGAATAACATGGCTTAGAATCTTAAAGGAGGGAGAAAGCATTAGTGAAAAAGTTTCTTGTAATTCCAGTGGTGATTGTATTAGTGACGGCTTTGATTTTCGGCGGTTGTAAGCCGGCACCAGAAGCTCCGACAGAAATTCTTATAGGGGGCGCTGATACGCATACGGGCGTATATTCCGCTTTTACTCTGGGCGGATTTGTTGGGGTAGAGGCGGCTATCGCTGATATTAATAAGCTAGGTGGCATATATATAGAGGAAGCTGGAGCTAAATTGCCGGTAAGAATTGTGTCCACCGATAATGAGAGTGATGAGATTAAGGCAGCGACTCTTGCCGAAGACATGATTCTTCGTGATAATGTAGACTTCTTAATACAGGGCACTTCGATATCTATGTTGGCTACTCCTGTATCTGGAGTAGCTGAGCGGCATAAGGTTCCGTTTGTTACCGCCGCTGGCCCCATGGAACCCTGGATGGCGCTGTGGGAGGCGGTTACGCCGCATTGGAAATACACCTGGAATACGAGTTTTGCAATAGCTACCCCAGCTCCGCCGGGAAGTGTTTGGGATACACCTGGAATGACACTGGCTGAAGTGCTTACGGCCTACTTGGAGATGATTGCTGACCAGACCAATGGGAAAGCGGGGCTCTACGCGACGGATGACCCTAATGGCAGAGGTTGGTACGCATTTTGTCCTTCGGTATTGGAACAAGCAGGTTTTAGCACTGTTGGTGTGGAAGAAGAAGTAGGTATATTTCCTTTTGGAACTACAGACTTCACACCCATGATACAGGAGTGGATAGATGAGGATATTGACCTACTTATCGGCAATGCCCCTGGTGCTGAGACTGGTGTGCTATTGAGACAATGTAACGCGCTGGGCTTGAAGCCCAAGTCCACTGCTGCATTACAAGCCGGGATGTTCTACCGAGATATAGCTGCCTGGGGTGGTAACCTAGCGCATGGCATCGTTACAGAGCGATGGTGGGATTCTTCATATGATCCTGAGGTTTGCCCTGGTATTGCTGGCAGAACTCCACAAACGCTTGTTGATTATTGGAATGAAAAGACGGGTGAACCATTCAACCCGGCTATAGGGTTGGGCTATATGACAGCCCAACTCCTGTTTGATGGCATCGAAAGGGCGGGCACACTTGACAAGGATACGGTTAACAAAGCCATGGCGGAAACCGATTTACCAACAATAATGTACCCCATAGTATATGACGAAACACAGTTTGGCCGTTGGCCGATATTTATGGCTCAGTGGCGCAGAACTGATTCGCCAGAAATATGGGAGCTCGGAGTAATCGTTTCCCACTCGGATCATATACCGGTAACGGCTGAGCTCATATTCCCCACTCCTTACGATTAAACCAATTCCTATGTGATGCGATTGGAGGAGCAGGTACACTTGACTCATCAGTTGGGTGTGCCTGCTTCGCTGAGAAATAAGCTATTGGAAGAGAAAAATGGGCAGCAGCGGAAGGGTAAGCAGGTTAAGAGATAAAATGCTCACCCCACCTGAGATATGTATTGACAGAGTCTTATAGAGAAACTGAGCCTGAACCGCCCGTAATTAGAAGGGCAAAGGCTCTGGAAAAACCGATACAATAATCACCGATAATGATGTAGTAGTGGCATCGGTGGCGAAAATCTTATTCACTCTATCCGCTAGAAATAGGATAATTCGATAATGACCAGGCAAATTAAAGCCTGAAAGGAGAATAGGTCATGGCAGAACAAGTTTTAACCAACTGTAGTAATTGTGGCCCTCTCTTCGTGCATGTAAAGGATGGCAGGATAACCCGTATCCGGCCTATAGTCCTCGACGAAACAGACGCATCACCCTGGACAATTGAAGCCCGAGGGAGAAAGTTTACCCCTCCCCGGAAAATTACACTTCCCGCTTACGTTGTTGCCGAGAGAGCAAGGATTTACTCAGAAGAAAGGATTAAGTACCCGCTCAAAAGAGTAGACTTCGACCCAAAGGGTGACAGACACCCTGAAACAAGGGGTAAATCCGGCTATGAGAGGATAAGCTGGGACGAAGCCCTGGATATAGTCGCCGGCGAGATGAAACGGATCAGGACCACCTACGGTCCAGCTGCTATATGGGCAAGGATGCCCGACCATCCAAGTTGGGGGCTTTTAGAGTACAGATTTGGTGCGTTTGGCCGGTTCTTCCAATTACTGGGACACACGTATAACTTTCATAACCCGGACAGCTGGGAGGGCTGGCACTGGGGAGCCTCACATGCCTGGGGCTTTTACTGGAGACTGGGAGTTTCTGAGCAAGATGACCTGCTTGAGGATGCTCTAAAGAATACCGACTTAATAGTCCACTGGTCCAATGACCCTGATTCTACCCATTATGCTTATGGGGCACAGGAGTCTGCAATCTGGCGCCTCTGGCTTAGAGAGCTTGGAATTAAGCAAATCTTTATCGACCCCTTCTGTAACTATACCGCCGCCATCATGGGCGATAAATGGATAGCTCCCAGACCAGGCACTGATACGGCTCTGGCGATAGCAATCGCCTATGTCTGGATAGATGATGACACCTACGATAAAGACTATATTGCCAACCGTACCATTGGCTTTGACCAGTTCAAGAGATACATTATGGGTGAGGACGACGGTGTGCCCAAAACACCCAAATGGGCAGAAGAATTGTCTGGTGTTCCAGCCCGAACTATAAGGGCCCTGGCCAGGGAGTGGGCGTCAAAACGGACAATGCTGGGTACGTGGTATGGTGGTGCCTGCCGGGCAGCCTACGCTACCGAATGGGCAAGACTAATGCTACTGCTCCAGGCTATGCAGGGCCTGGGTAAACCGGGGGTCAATATATGGGGAACCGCAGCCGGAGCGCCAACCAATTTGTCATTTAAATTCCCCGGATACGCTGATGGAGGAGAGGATACATTTTCACATGTGGCTAAGAAACCGGCGGTCAATCCGGTCAGCCAGCGCATTTACCGCCTGCTTGGGCCTGAGGCTATCCTGAGCCCACCGATTAACTGGATAGGAGAAGGCTTCTGTGCTCAATCTTTAGAACAACAGTTTAAACCCTACACCTATCCCGAGCCGGGCAGCCCTGAGGTTAAGATGTGCTACCGCTATGGGGGTTCTACTATTGGCACAATGACCGATACCAATAGATGGGTGAAGATGTACCAGAGCCCCAAGCTCGAGTTCGTGGTTAACCAGGACTGCTGGTGGAATACCGAAACCAGATTCGCCGATATCATCCTGCCGGCTTGCTCTTATCTTGAGCGCGACGACATATCAGAATGGTCAAAAGCCGGCGGCTATGGTGGTGACCTCAGAGCAGGTAACTACCGGGTTATAGTTTATCAGAAAAAGTGTATTGAGCCGTTGTGGGAATCAAAGTCTGATTATGATATTTTCTGTGATATTGCCGAAAGACTGGGCCTTAAGGAGGAATACACCGAGGGTAACTCAAAGGAAGACTGGATCAAGAAAATATTTTATAAATTCTCCACATCCGAATATATGTCCTACGAGGATTTCAAGAAGAAGGGTTATTTCGTAGTTCCATTTCCTGAAGACTACAAATCTACTCCGGCACTGCGGTGGTTCTACGAGGGTAGAGAGTGCGATACCGCGGACTTCTATAACCCCAAGAGAGACACAGAAAAGGCTAAAGAGCTATCATCATACAGCGGTAAGATAGAATTTGTCTCCCAGAGCCTGACACAGCATTTTCCCGACGACGAGGAAAGACCACCTATGCCCCGATATATCCCTAGCTGGGAAGGGCATACCTCAGAGCTGGCCAAGAAATATCCCCTCCAGCTTATCACCCCCCATCCCAGGTTTTCCCTGCACACCAATTACGATGCTAACACCCCATGGTTGGGAGATATCCCGGGTCACCGTATATTGAAAGACGGCTACTACTGGCACGTTACTCGTATTCATCCGTCGGATGCCAATGCCAGAGGTATCAAAGACGGAGACATCGTCAAGCTATACAATGACCGCGGGGCAGTGCTGGGTATAGCCCAGGTCACCGAGAGGATGAGACCGGGTGTAGTCCACTCGTATGAATCCTCAGGGAAATATGACCCCCTGGAGCCGGGTAAGCCTGGCAGTGTTGATAGAGGTGGCTGTGTCAATATACTGGCACCTTCCCGGATGATGTCAAAGAATGCTCCCGGGATGGCAAATAACTCCTGCCTTATAGAAATTTCAAAGTGGGAGGTATAAAAAGAATGGCTAAATATGGTATGATTATAGACATAAGCAGATGTAACGGCTGCTACAACTGCTTCCTGGCATGCAGAGACGAGTACTGTGGGAATGACTATCCTCCATACTCCCTGGCACAACCCATGACCGGGCATTTCTGGATGCGCATAATTGAGCGGGAGAGGGGGCAATATCCCAGGGTAAAGGTAGCCTATACCCCAG
>CAZFRL010000023.1:0-24249 GCA_964521325.1 uncultured Dehalococcoidales bacterium
TAACTGCTGCGGGGCGACCATCACGTCCCTGACCCTTCTCAAATTCCACTTCCTGCCCTTCTCTAAGGCTAGCAAATTCTACTCCTTCAATATCGTTGCGATGGAAGAACAGGTCTGTTTCATCCTCTGTCTTGATAAACCCAAAACCACGATCCATAAGCCGTCTGATTGTGCCTTTTGACATAGGACACCTCCTTAAAGAAAGCCCACTGGCTAGTCTTAAAGATTATTATACTACAAATATCCCAAAAGGGGTAGGTGGGAGTCTATCCAGATGGTGGAGAAATACTAAGTCATTGAGGTTTGAGGATAGACTGAAGCTGTATTCGGGGATTGTATTACATCAGGAAACACTTTGACCTTTGGCTGTTTAGACCAATTCCGCTTAAAAAACGAATCTACCTCATCCTTAGATTTAAGATCTGGGGTTATCACCATAAAAAGGTTACCTTCATCAAAACATAGGTAATCTTCATCTTTGTCAAAGATAATCCTATACTCCTTTTCTTTTGTGAAGTCATATCCTTCGGGGTATCTATCGTATGTGTAATGTTTGGCAGTAAGCCCTTCTTGAGTCCTGTGTATTTCAATTGTAGTGAGTTTCAAGAAACTAGAAAATAGGGTAGCGGGTTTTCTATAGTTAACTATTTCGTCTTGCAATTCTTTGTGTTTCTCAGGATAAAGATTGTTTCTGGAGCAATAAATGCAAGTTAAGGGAAACACCCGAATGAACTAAGATATTGCTGGGTTAATAGCACATAAATTACCATTTGCCAGTTTTATAGCGTGCTATCCCCATAGCGATAAGACCTACACCAAAACCAATGATAACTGCTGCTGGCATAAGACCAAACCCTATCCCAACGCCTACGCCAATGATAAGACACCCAACAAACACATAACTACTTAAGCCTGCTTGTTTATTTTCCTTGTCTTTATCAGCCATTTTTGCTCCTATTTTAAAAAATGAATACTATTCCGGCGAGCACATAAACTCTTGATAAATTACCCATGTACTTCTCCCATTAGACTATAACATATGTGGGTAATATTTAATATATGACAAGCAAATCCCTTTTGTGTGCTCTATACTACTGCCTTATTTGAAGAGGGAGGTATAGCCAAGACTGAGTAAAGAAGCACGCACTACGCTGAGCCAGAACTGAGGGACACTATTGCTTATTTACAGTGAGGTTAATTACTATGCCCATCACCACGCCCAAAATCACCACTAACCAACCTTCTCTCTCAACATAGCCCAATTAGTTACTTTGGTGCCTGGAACTATGCTTTCCTCGACTACCTTAAACCCATAGTGCTGGGAAATGAGTACATTCTTTTCATTTTGAGTTTCAAGATAGCAAGGCAGACGTTCCTTATCAATTCTCGCAAACATCGCCTTTAACAAGACGCTGGCATAACCTTTTCCTTGATAATCAGGATTGACACCAAGCTGAAGTAAATACCAGTGCTTGAAAGGTGCATGGTGTGTGTGTATTGAAGCAAGACAACTACTAAAAGACATCACTCGCGAAACATTCTTTCTCCCCACCTTTAATAACACGGACAAACCGCCGCATCTGATTACTCTCGACATGGTCATATGGGTGTTCTCAGAAGGAAGCCACAATGCAATACCTTCCATATTCGGAGATGTAGCGTAGGCTTCACCGTACAAAAGACTAAGACGAATCCTGTACTGAAACAGATAAGGCATTTTTATTTTTCTTTCGTACTCGTCTGGGAAGAAATAAACAATTCTTGGATTATCCTGCAACGCACGAGTCAACATTTCTGCCCCTGGTTTAATTTGAGTTTTAGTCAAACGGAAAAGCTTATTCAAATCTGCTGCCATAAATACTTACCTCCTTTCTTTCATAAATTTTCTATTCATTGCCCTTAAGGCGTGTTAAACCAGTTGGGAACACTTCTTACTGTAGAATACTGAGGTTGGGAATAGCTGTCAATTTATGGAACAGGTAAGCACCCCATCAAGCAAACCCATTGAGTGTGCTCTATACTACTGCCTTATTTGAAGACTGGTGTATAGCCAGCTTCATCCCACTTACGAATAAGACTTTCAGGCTTATGAACTTGGGGCAAATCTGGTATAATACAGCCAGGCAATGCCAATCGCCCGTCAAATTAAGGCTCGAGCGGAGAGGTAGTAAAGAGGACAATTGTGGGTAAGACATTAGCTGAAAAGATATTGAGTGTCAAGTCGGGGAGTGAAGCTAAGTCGGGAGCTATTGTTGTGGCTAAGGTAGACCTGGCTTTCGTTCAAGATACTACCGGGCCATTAACGGTGAGACAATTTCAAGCAGCCGGATTTAAACATATGGCTAATCACATAAAAGCTGCCTTGTTCCTTGACCATGCGGCTCCCAGTTCAAATCGCGAGCTGTCCAATGACCACATACTTCTTCGCAGCTTTGCTCAGCAGACCGATTCCTTCATATCTGATGTCGGTGATGGTATTTGCCACCAAGTAGTGGCTGAATCTTTGGCTAAGCCGGGTGATTTAATTGTTGGCGCTGATTCTCATACAGTAACTGCCGGTGGCTTGGGGGCTTTTGCCTGTGGTATGGGCTCAACAGACATAGCTGTTGTCCTGAGTTTGGGTGAGACCTGGTTCCGAGTACCGGAAAGCATCAAGGTGGTAGTGACTGGCAACTTTCCCCATGGCGTCTATGCCAAAGACCTTGCCCTTCACCTAATTGGCCAAATTGGGGCTAATGGCGCTACTTATAAAGCCCTGGAGTTTAGCGGTGATACTATAAGCAATATGAGTATTCCACAGCGTCTCACTGTAGCCAACATGGCAGTAGAAGCCGGGGCCAAGGTAGGGCTCTTCCCAGCTGATGAGACCACACGAGATTATCTCTTAACGCAGGGAAGGAGTGACCATTATCAGCTGCTCTTTCCCGATGATGACGCTACCTATGAACAAATAATTAATATAAGTGCGGCTAGGCTTGAACCAACAGTAGCCAAACCCCATACAGTTGACAATATTACTCTGGCTAGAGAGCTTAAGGGAACCAAGATCCAGCAAGTATTTATCGGCACCTGCACTAATGGTCGTCTGGAAGACCTGGCAGTGGTAGCTAAAATTTTGAAAGGAAAAAAGCGCCACCCACAGACCAGAGTAGTAGTTGCCCCAGCCTCACGAAAGGTTGTGCTAGCGGCTGTCAATGCCGGCTACATTCAGACTCTGCTGGAAGCCGGAGCTATTATTCTACCACCGGGCTGTGGGGCTTGCCTTGGACTCCACCAGGGAGTGCTGGGAAACGGAGAAAGTTGTCTATCTACCGCTAATCGAAATTTCAAAGGTCGCATGGGTAATCCTGAGGCATTTATATACCTGGCTAGTCCGGCTACTGCCGCTGCTACTGCTATTAGAGGTGAAATCACTGACCCCAGAGAGGTGATATAAGTGCTTACCGGTAGAGCCTTCAAATTTGGCGATAATATCTCCACCGACCACATCATCCCTGGACGATTCGCTCACTTGAGAAGTAATCTTCCTGAGCTGGCAAAACATGTCATGGAGGATGCCGACCTCTCCTTTGCCACCAAGGTGAAGCCGGGAGATTTTATAGTTGCTGGTAGTAACTTTGGTCTTGGTTCCAGTAGAGAACACGCCCCGCTGGTTATCAAGATGGCTGGTGTAAGTGCCGTATTGGCTAAATCGGTAGCTCGGATATTTTTTAGGAATTCAATTAATCTTGGGCTGCCAGTGTTGCTCTGCGATACCGATGATATTAATGATGGGGATAACCTGGAGGTAGACCTAGAGTCCGGCACTATTAGGGATATTACCAACGGTAGTCAGCTCACCTTCGCTAAAATCCCTGATATAATGCTCCGTATTCTTGATGAAGGAGGGCTTTTGCCTTATATCCAGAAGCATGGCGGCTTTAAATCATAAACCTTATATGGCTGGGAAAGAGGGCTAGAAAGAGACACATCTAATGACTTACAAGATTACGCTTATCCCTGGCGATGGCGTAGGGCCTGAGGTTACTGAGGCTACCAGGCGGGTCTTAGAAGCCAGTGGGGTCAGTTTTCACTGGGATTTAGCCTATATAGGAAGTAGTGCTCAAAACACGCTGGGTACACCACTGCCCGATTCTGTGCTTGAATCCATTAGAAAAAACAGGGTTGCTCTTAAAGGGCCAGTCACTACCCCAGTGGGTTCAGGCTTTAGAAGTGTAAATGTAGCCCTGCGTAAGAAGTTAGAGCTCTATGCCTGCCTGCGCCCGTGTAAAACCTACCCCGGCGTTCCTTCAGCTCGTAAAGATGTGGACATCGTTATTGTGAGAGAAAATATGGAGGACCTCTACAGTGGCATTGAGTTTGAAAGGGGAACAACTGAGGCAGCCAGATTAATAAAGCTTATCTCAGAAACTACAGGGGAAATCGTCAGGCAGGACTCCGGGTTTAGTATAAAGACGATTTCCGAGATGCGCAGCAAGAGAATTGTCAAATTCGCTTTCGAATACGCCCGTTCCTACCATCGAAAGAAAGTAACGGCGGTGCACAAAGCCAACATCATGAAATTCTCCGACGGGTTGTTTCTTTCCGTTGCCCACGAAGTAGCTAAGGAATACCCTGATATCGAATTTGAGGATAGAATTGTGGATAACATGAACATGCAACTGGTACAAAGGCCACAGCAATTTGACATAGTGGTAGCGCCCAACCTTTATGGCGACCTGCTTTCAGACTTGTGCGCTGGTCTAATCGGAGGACTAGGGTTAGCCCCCGGAGCTAACTTGGGCGACAATATAGCCGTATTTGAACCTACACACGGTAGTGCTCCCAAATATACGGGACTAAATAAAGTCAGCCCTATGGCAATGATGCTTTCTGGAGCGATGATGCTTCGTCACCTCGGGGAAGGAAAAAGCGCTGATAGGTTAGAAAAAGCAATAGCTGATGTTATCGCTGAAGGTAAGAATGTTACCTACGACCTCAAGCCTGAAGCGCCTGATACTGCTGTAAGCACCTCACAGGTAGCTGATGCTGTGATTGAAAAACTCAGAGCTAATATATAAGCCCTCCGCCAAACGTAAGCCTCTTTACTTATTTAGCCAATAGAGTTAAAATATAAATAGGTCTCTTGTGGCTAGCTTTCTTCTTCGATTATCAGATCTACCCTAGTCTTAGACTCTGATGGAGTGAAATTCCTGGAGAACAGTGCTTTTCGAGTAATATTTTTATTCTGTGGCAGCTATTCGATTTTAAACGCAGCCAGTATTAGAAGGGTGATTAATGGGCAAAATATATATTATCGATGTGACTAATCGAGATGGTGTCCAGACGGCAAAACTCGGTCTATCCAAGCTCGAAAAGACGTTGATAAACATTTACCTGAACGAGATGGGCGTCTTCCAGTCTGAATTTGGCTTCCCCACCACGCGGCATGAGTCACTTTATCTTCAAGCCAATCTAGAATTGGCTAAGATGGGAGTACTGCAACCCATTCATCTGGGGGGATGGGTAAGAGCAATTACCGAGGATGTGGAACTTGCTTTTAAGAGGGTTCCAGCTATAAAGCACCTCAACCTCTCTATTTCGACATCAGACCAGATGATTCAGGGTAAATTCTCCGGTAAAAAGCAGAAAGAAGACGTAGTGAAGATGATGGTCGAAGCTGTTGAGTCGGCTAAATCTTATGGAGCTGAAACCATAGGGGTAAATGCTGAGGATGCTTCCCGAACGGATTTGGCGTTTCTCACCAAATTTGGCTTGGCAGCCAAAGAGCATGGGGCTGACAGGCTAAGATACTGCGATACACTTGGTTGTGATAACCCATTCACTATTTGTGAAACGGTGAAGGCACTGGCAGAGAACGTAGGGATGCCAATTGAAGTTCACTGCCATGGTGACCTGGGAATGGCGGTTGCCAATTCCATTGCCGGGGCTAAAGGAGCTATAGACGGCGGACAGGACGCCTATATTAACACTACGATTAATGGGCTCGGCGAAAGGGCTGGCAATGCTGACCTAGTAGCAGTTGTTCTAGCTGTTACCAAATCAAAGGATTTCGCCGGAAAATATCAATTAGAGAATCCGATTGATTTGTCAAAAGCCTGGAAAATAGCAAAGTTCGCCAGTTATGCTTTTGGAGTCCCCATTCCTATAAACCAGCCGGGTGTTGGCGCTAATGCCTTCGCTCACGCCTCTGGTATTCATGCTGACGGTGTCTTAAAAGACGCCGACAATTATGAGTTGTATGACTTCTCAGAACTGGGTAGAGGTGAGCCGGAACTTGTCGAAACCGGAAGGGAAATATGCACCGGGCAATATAGTGGTATATCTGGTTTTAGACATGTAATGGGTCAGATAATGGATGAGATGGCAATGGCATTCCATGATGCTACAGAAGCCAGAAAGGTTCTGGAATTGGTCAGATACGCTAATGTAGAAGCCCAGAAGCCGCTTGTTGAGGACGAGCTGATATTTATCGCCAAATACCCCGATATTGCTAAAAAACTTCTAACCCTAAGGCCCCTAGCTTAATAAAAATTGGCAGAGCAAAAGGTATGCTAGCCACTTTGTTCTAAGCACCCTTCCTCACCAGCAGGCATATATTTCTGGAGAAGAACTTTATCGGGAAGCGGTAGGAGCTTTCAGGGAAAGATTTCAATACCTCAAAGTCGGCTTTCCTTGCCAGCTTCTCCAGCTCAGGATAGGAGAACAAGTAGTAATAGCGGTACAGAGTCTTGCCCTTTTTCCGCCACGGCACAGCTACCTGCCTGCCCTTAAACCAGAATCCGGGTTGCCAGTGGTTCCATACCGTAATAAATGCTTCGCTGCCTGGTTTTAATACCCGCTTCAGCTCGTTTAGGGCGGTTTGTCTCTCCTCGCTATCCTTTATATGGTGGTAGGTAGCCACCGAGATTGCCCAGTCGAAGGTCTCATCAGGATAGGGAAGGTGGCTAACATCAGCCAGAGATAGGCTCACGGCAAAACTAAACTTCTGGGAGTATTTTCGGGCGAACTTCAGCATCTCTGTGGAAAAGTCTACACCATATAGCTCAAAGTGCTGCTTGAAGGGTAAAAAGTCGGGACCATGGGCGCAGCCAAGGTTTAATAGCCTGCCTTTCTGCCACCGCTTCGCCAGCATCTCTAGCTCGCTGCGGAATATAGACCAGTGCCTGAAGTTATACCAGCCCGGAGCTATCTGATTAAAAATATCCTTGGTTGTTGCCATAAGCTAAATTTGCTAAACTGTTTATGACATAAAATGAAGAAATTTGCAAGGACTATATCTGGGGTTACCCCGGTAGCGGTAATGACGCTGCCTATGAAATGCCCGGGGCAATGCATATATTGCCCCACCTACTCGGCTACACCCCAGAGCTATACTCCAGAGTCGCCGGCCGTGTTACGAGCCAAAGAGTGTGGCTATGATGCCAGGAAGCAGATTAAGTTAAGGCTAAAGGCTCTATCAGAAATGGGGCACCCCACAGACAAGGTTGAGCTAATAGTAATGGGCGGTACCTTCCTGGCATATCCCAAGGATTACCAATACCAGTTTATCAAGGATTGCTTTGATGCCTTAAACGGTGAGGACTCGGCTACCCTGGAAGAAGCAAAACGAATTAATGAAACAGCCAGCCATCGCTGTACCGGGCTGTGCATAGAGACCAGGCCTGATTGGTGTCAGCAGGAAGAAATAGACAGGATGCTTGAGTTTGGCACCACTAGGGTAGAACTCGGGGTTCAGACCCTGGATGAGGAAATCTACCGGTTAGTAAGAAGAGGGCATAAGGTGGATGATGTAGTTAAAGCCACAGCACTGCTCAGAGAGCATGGTTTTAAGGTACACTACCATTGGATGCCGGGTTTGCCTGGCTCAACCCCGGAAGAGGATTTAGAGCTATCAGCCAGGCTATTCAGCAATGACAGCTTCAAACCAGATGGCTTAAAGCTATATCCAACCATGGTAGTTGAGGGGACTGAGCTAGAGAAATGGTATAGAGACAATCGTTACCAACCGTATGATACTGACACGATGATTAATCTTATGGTTGAGATTAAATCTATTGTACCCAAGTATGTCAGAATCTCAAGGGTGCTGCGTGATATCCCAGCCAAGTTCATTGTTGGTGGTTGTAAGGACTCACTGCGTGATATAGTCAAACAGCGAATGAAGCAGCAGGCAATTGAATGTAAGTGCATCAGGTGCCGAGAGTATGGTCACCGAGCCCGGAATGGCCGGGAAATAGGCCAACCCCAGATGGTAAGAATGGATTACGAAGCTTCTGGCGGCAAGGAGATTTTCCTATCCTTTGAGGATGAAAATGAAACATTATTTGGCTTGTTGCGGATGAGAATCCAATCCAAGCCCGTCCCTGGACTGAGGCAGGAGAGTAATGGAAATTTAGCCTTGATACGGGAGCTACATATATTTGGTCCCGAGGTTTCTCTCAGCCAGCGAAATCCAACCGCAGCCCAGCATAAAGGTTTAGGTAAGGCACTATTAAGGGAAGCTGAGCGAATTGCTGCTTCAGAGTTTCAATCGCAGCAGATGATAGTATTGAGTGGAATTGGAGCCAAAGAATACTACCGCACCGAGTTCGGCTACAGCTCACAGGGAGCCTATATGGTCAAGAGCCTGTAGCTTCAACATTACACCCGATACAATTGTCAAAAATCTATTCTTTGACGCCTAAAGCTGCAGGCTTTATAATGCATTACTGAGCAAGATGTCTAAGAAATATGATGTCATCATTGTCGGCGGTGGTCCAGCCGGTATCTTTGCCGCTTTAGAGTTGTCTCAGGCGTCTAAGCTTGATATTCTGCTTATAGAGAAGGGTAAAGATATTGACGGACGCCAGTGTCCGGTTCGTGACAAGGGTAGCCCCTGTATTTCATGCTCGCCTTGTGACTTGGTTAGTGGTTTGGGTGGGGCTGGTGCGTTTAGTGATGGCAAGCTAACACTAACCGGAGAGGCAGGAGGTCGGCTCAAAGACTATCTCGGTGAGACTAACACTGAAGCTCTGATTAAGTATGTTGATGAGATATACCTCAGGTTCGGCGCCGAGAATAAGCTCTACGGAGTTGGAGATGAGGTTGCAGAAATACGTCGTAAGGCTAGCCTGGTGGAACTGCGTCTGATACCGATACCGCTTCGTCATTTAGGCACCGAACGTTGCCGTTTGGTACTCAAAGCCATGCAGGATTACCTTAGTTCACATCTGGAATTTAACCTCGGGGTAACAGTATCTAAAGTCATTGTTGGTGACGGTAAGGTTAAAGGGATTGAGACTGATGCCGGGGATAGATTTGACTGTCATTATTTGATTCTGGCTCCAGGTAGAGAAGGCGCAGACTGGTTATCTACGGAAGCCAAACGACTTAACCTAACAATGGATAGTAACCCCATTGACCTTGGGGTCAGGGTAGAAGTACCATCGGCAGTGACGGACGAGCTGACCAATGTGCTATATGAGGCGAAGCTGGAGTTCATGTCCAAGACTTTTGATGACCGAATTAGAACATTCTGTATGTGTCCTGGTGGCGAGGTCATCATGGAATCAACCGGGGGTTGTGACCCAGTAATTACAGTTAATGGGCATAGCTATGCTAACCACCGAAGCAGCAACACTAATTTTGCCCTGTTGGTGAGCACAACCTTCACTAAGCCTTTCCAGGAGCCTATTGCCTATGGTAAGTATCTGGCTAGACTAGCCAATATTCTTAGTGGTGGCGTACTGGTGCAGCGGCTAGGTGACCTGATGGAAGGTCGGCGTTCTACCCCGACTCGTATTGAGCGGGGTCTAATACGACCCACATTGAAGTGTGCTACCCCCGGTGACCTTAGTTTTGTCCTTCCCTATCGTCATCTTACCGGGCTCATGGAAATGCTTCAGACAATGGATAAGCTGGCTCCAGGTGTGGCTTCACGACATACACTACTTTACGGAGTTGAGGTCAAGTTCTATTCTTGCCGACTTCAACTTACCCCCAGTCTAGAGACCGAGGTTAGCAATATGTTCGCTGTTGGTGATGGAACGGGCGTTAGTCGTGGTTTAATTCAGGCATCAGCCTCAGGTATAGTGACCGCCCGCGAGATACTGAAGAGAAGTGGGCACTAAGACAGGTTTTTTAGGTATTGACCTTACCTCAACCGAGGCTAGACCTAGCGCCTGCCTCAGGCTAGATAGAGAGCTCAGGCATTATCAAGGGTTTTTGGGGCAATTTAGGAAAAATATTTTATAATTTTTGTTTGTCTTTGTACATGGTTGTGTTATATTTGAGTTATGGATTGGAGAGTTGATTTTTATACTGATGAGGATGGCAACAAGCCTGTAAAGGATTTCATTTTAGGGGAATCTAAGGCAGCAATAGCAGAAATAATACATGTTTTCAAGTTGCTAAGAATCAATAATATTACACTGGGTCTGCCCTATGTGAGAAAAATAAATAAGTCGGGGCTTAGGGAACTCAGAATACATCATGGCTCTGATTTATATCGTATCCCCTTTTTTGCCCACACGGGGCGCATGTTTATCTTGTTGCATGCCATTAAGAAAAAAGGCGATAAAATCCCTGAGGGTGATAAAAATATAGCTATTAAAAGGATGCATGACCATATTTTGAGGCATAAAGACAAAAAAGATAATTAAAGCACTTGACAAATATAACATATATGTTATAATACTGGGTAGACTAAATAGGATGGCAATAAAATGAAAAACAATAAACTTACGAGTTATGAGGAATTTGAGGCAAAACTACTACAAGACCCCGAAATTCGCAAGGAATACGAGGCTTTAAAACCTAAATACGACATGATACAAAGGCTGATAGAACGCAGAAATGAATTGCGCCTAAGCCAAGTTCAACTTGCTAACATTATTGGGGCACAACAACCTGCTATAGCTAGATTAGAAAATGGTGAGCATAATACCACCATAGGCACGCTGTTTAAGGTTGCGGCTGCCCTTAATTTAGATGTAGAGCTTAAGCCGAGAAGTCTTGTTAAGAGCTAAGTTGATACGCCTAGATATAGTTTTATCCGCTCTTGCCCCACCTAGCCTGTGCTGCTTTCTTTGCTATTTCTACCCGCCTTGCACGTGTGAGACTCGCAGCCCTAGCCTTGCCACCATTAAGACCCCCCAGTCTACCTAAAGCCACAGCAGCAGGATTCTTAACGATATGAGCTTCATCGGTGGTTTGCTCAACAATACTAGCAGCTATTACATTGGTATCTTTTCTTTTGCGTGAACGCTTTTGCATACTATCAGTAGAGCATATCCTGTCAAATATCATGTCAAGTTCCACTTATTTCAAGTTGACCCACTACCTCCATTTGCCTTTGGTTGACAATCCGATCCGTGCCGATTAGAATTAGTAGTCTTAAAATGATCATTAAATAAATAAGGTATAGTAAGGAGGGGATGCTATGTGACTGGCGTGGTGGCCAAAGACAATGAGAGCTTTGAGAGCTTGCTCAAGCGGTTTAACCGAAGGGTACAACAGAATGGCATTCTAGCTGAGGCACGCCACCGAGAATACTACGAAAAACCTAGTGTTAAGCGTAAACGTAAGGAAGCAGCCAAGAGACGAAAGAGTGCTAGAGCACCGAGACGATAGCAAAAATGGCTTGTTAAACTCAGAAGGAATCCTAAAATTTTCTGCGAGCAACTAAAGTGGAAGCAGAATTAAAACAAAAACTGACGAATGACCTTAAGCAGGCAATGAGGGGCGGGGATAAGGTAAGGCGTTCGGTTATCCGATTGGTGATGGCAGCCATTAAAAACGCTGAAATCTCCAAACAAGCCACTTTAGATGATAGCGATATTCTTGGCATTATCGCCAAGGAGGTCAGACAGCATCAAGAGAGTATTGAAGCCTTTAAGCAAGGAAACCGTGACGACCTGGTAGCAAAAGAAGAGGCTGAGCTGGCTGTCTTAAAGGAATACTTACCCCGGCAGATGACACGAGACGAGATTATAACTGAAGCTCGCCAGGTTATTGAGGAGATGGGAGCACAGGGGCTTGGTGATAAGGGAAAGGTTATGCCCAGGCTTATCGCTCAGCTTAAAGGCAAAGCCGATGGGCGAGAAATAAATGCAGTAGTAACTGAGCTCCTTACTTAATAAGCTATAAGCTCAAATGGAAGAAGGAGCGAGACATGGCTAGCGATGAAGAGAGAGCACTAATTACCCCCTGTGGGCTTTATTGCGGTAGCTGTCCATTGTATAAAGCGCAAACAGATGAGACTTTACGGAAGAAGATGGCCGAACAGCAGGGTATCCCGGTTGAGAAAGTCTTTACCTGTGCTGGTTGTCGGCCATTACAGGGAAGGGTATTAGTATCAGGAGGAGAACCGGTTTGTGATACCTATGCCTGCGCCGTAGATGACAAAAAGATGGAATTTTGCTACGAGTGTGAGGATTTTCCCTGTCTGAAACTAGCCCCCTGTGCTGACCGAGCTCAGGAAATCCCCCATAATACCAAGGTTTACAACCTCATCCGTTTACAGAAATTGGGTATTGATGACTGGCTTGAGACGCACGCCAATCAAATGAGACAGTACTATCAGGGTAAGAAGTCGAAACCAGGTGGAGCTATCCAGCTGTAGCGGCTCAGTCGTGCTACCCAATTGCTCACTCAATAATTCTAATTTCAGCATTCTATGCTGTTTAGTCCCTGTCAAAGAAGCAAGTTTACCTAGCTCACTCTGTCCCAGCTCCTTTGTAACAAATAATCCACCTTAAGGAATGGCAATAGCATTTAGTCAGGTTTTTTGTTAACATTATTTTGCCCAGCATAGAGGATTAATTAATGCATAGAATTGAAGTTCGGCTGAAGAGCCATCTACCGGATGCAAGAGGGCTTAGCCTGGTCAAGGATATTTATGACCTGGGAATAACAACAGTCTCCAATATTCGCGTAGTAGACATATACTGGCTGGATGCTGATTTGACACCGGATAAGCTGGACTTGATTTGCCACAGCCTTCTGGCTGACCCCGTGACTCAGGAGTATCGGTGTGAGCCAAGTTTCCAAGGCACCAGTGAGGTTGGTATTGGGTATCCTGCTATTGAGGTTGCTTACAATGCTGGTGTTACCGACCCGGTTGAGGCTACTGTTATGAAAGCGGTCAGGGATTTGGGAGTAGAAGGTGTTAGAGCGGTTAAAACGGCAAAACGGTATTTAATTAAAGGGCAACTGAATAAGCACCAGCTAGAGACCATATGCAGTAGATTGCTGGTAAACCCGATTGTCCAGCATGTAGTTGAGCAGCAGCAATTTGGCTTTCCTGAAAATCCTCAGTATAGGTTCAGTTTAAACCAGGTAGACATTCTGGGAATAGGTGATGACGGACTCTTGAAAGTCAGACAACAATACGGGTTTAACAATGATGAGCTTCAGGCTATCATTACCTATTTTCGCCAGCAGAAGCGAAATCCCACCGATGCCGAGCTTGAGACATTAGCCCAGACCTGGTCTGAGCACTGTGTCCATAAGACGTTTAAAGGCAGAATCAAGCTCGGTGAGACGACCATAGATAACTTACTTAAGAGCACTATTATGAGGGTAACCGAGGAGCTGAACAAACCGTGGTGCCTTTCCGTTTTTGAGGACAATGCTGGGGTAATTGATTTTGACGGTCGTTGGGTACTTTGTTTCAAGGTTGAGACCCATAATCATCCTTCTGCAGTAGAGCCCTATGGTGGAGCAGCTACCGGGATAGGCGGCGTCGTTCGTGACCCTCTGGGCACCGGGTTGGGTGCCAAGCCAATATTGAACACCGATGTATTCTGCTTTGCTCCCCCTGATTTTCCATACGAAAAGCTACCCAAGGGGGTCTTACATCCCCGCCGTATTTTCAAGGGGGTCCGGGCCGGGGTGGCTGACTATGCCAATCGTTTGGGAATACCTACCCTTAATGGCGCCATCCTATTCGACGAGCAATATATGGCTAATCCACTTGTCTTCTGCGGGACACTGGGATTATTGCCTAAGGAACTTTCCCGCATAGGCCAGCAGCAAGCAGGGGATTTGGTGGTATTAATCGGAGGCAGAACCGGACGTGATGGCATACACGGTGTAACCTTTGCTTCGGAACAGCTTACTGAGGAGTCAAGCACAGCCTCCTATAGCTCGGTTCAGATTGGCAATCCCATTGTAGAGAAGAAGGTTATTGATATTCTTCTTCAAGCCAGAGACCGCGGGCTATATCGACGGATAACGGATTGCGGGGGCGGGGGACTCTCATCAGCGGTAGGAGAGATGGCAGCTGAAACTGGAGTATGCGTTTACCTAGATAAAGTCCCCCTGAAATACGCTGGGTTGTCCTATACCGAAATATGGGTCTCCGAATCTCAAGAGCGAATGATACTGGCTGTCCCGCCAGACTGCGTTAATGAGTTACTGACCCTTTTTGCCAGCGAGGATGTAGAGGCAGCAGTCATTGGTCAGTTCACTAGCGACCGAAAACTTCAACTCCACTATCAGGGAAAACTGGTGTGTAACCTTGATATGGAATTTCTACATAAAGGTCGACCCCAATTGAGACGAGAAGCGGTATGGGAGCAATCACAGCATATCGAGCCTGATTTTGCCCAGCCACGTGACTTGGGTAAAGAACTACTTAAAATTCTCGGCTCGTGGAATGTATGCAGCAAGGAATGGGTAATACGCCAGTACGACCATGAGGTGCAGGGGAGTAGCGTGCTTAAGCCTCTGGTAGGGAAGGATAATGACGGACCGGGTGATGCCGCCATTATCAGACCTGGCCTGGACTCTGAAATGGGTGTAATTGTCTCCAACGGGATAAATCCTGAATATGGAAAGATTGACCCCTACTGGATGGCAGCGTCTGCCATCGACGAAGCGTTGAGGCAGATTATAACCGTTGGTGGTAGTTTACAGAGGGTGGCTCTACTGGATAATTTTAGTTGGGGTAATACCGACCATCCAGAGGTGCTGGGGACTTTAGTTCGAGCCGCTCAAGCCTGCTACGATATGGCAATTGTTTATCACACCCCCTTTATTTCCGGTAAGGATAGCCTCTACAACGAGTTTCAATCTGAAGGCAAGACTATTTCTATTCCCGACACCCTGCTAATCTCCGCTATCAGTGTTATGGAGGATGTGAATCGAGCTGTATCCATGGATTTCAAGAAAGCAGGCAACCTGATTTACATTGTTGGCACAACCTGGAACGAGATGGGGGGGGCTGAATATTTTAAGATTCACGGTTTTACCGGGAACAATGTTCCCAAGGTGAATCCACATTTGGGGAAGGAGCTGATGGATAGGTTAAGTATGGCTACCAAGAGGGGCCTGGTTAGCGCCTGCCATGACTGTAGTGACGGCGGCATTGGTGTTGCTGTCGCCGAGATGGCTTTCGCCGGAGGGCTAGGAGCAACAATCCTCCTTAAGTCGGTTCCACTGGGTGAGCCAATAGATAGAGATGACTTTATCCTCTTCTCAGAATCAAACAGTCGGTTCCTGGTTGAGGTAGCACCGGAGAACAAAGATAAGTTTGAGGAATTAATGACGGGGATAACTTTGGCTGGCATTGGTCAAGTTAATGATTCTCAAGAGCTGGTGATACATGGACTGGACGGCAGGAAGGTTATTGCCGCCTCCCTTGGTGAATTGAAAGACGCCTGGCAAAGACCAATCAGGTGGTGAATCAAGTGAGTAAAGTAAGAACGCTTATATTACGGGCACCAGGGACAAACTGTGATGCTGAAACTGCATTCGCCTTCCAGCAGGCTGGGGCAGCCGCGTCCTTAGTCCATGTTAATGAACTAATTCGTCGTCAACAACGGCTCCTTGATTACCAGATAATGGTTGTTCCCGGTGGCTTTACCTACGGCGATGATATATCCGCGGGCAAGGTGCTAGCCAATGAGATTAGGCTAAAACTGGGCGAAGGCATACAAAGGTTTATTGAAAATGGCGGGCTGATTTTAGGAATTTGTAACGGCTTCCAAGTGCTGGTGAAGGCTGGTATTCTTCATGGATTATCAGATGGTAACTCACCATCATTAACCATAGCGGCTAACGATTCAGCCAGGTTTGAGTGTCGCTGGGTCCACCTGGGTGTGAATGAAAAAAGCCCCTGCGTATTCACCAAAGGAATAGACAGCATGTATCTTCCGGTTGCCCATGCTGAGGGAAAGGTGGTCGCCGACCCCAGGGTCTTGCCAAGTTTGAATATAGTATTATATTACACGGATGAGCAGGGCAATAATAAAGCCGGCTACCCGTATAACCCCAACGGTTCGGTAGGAAATATTGCTGGCATTTGTGACGCCTCAGGGCGTATCTTTGCCTTGATGCCCCATCCCGAACGCCATGTTCGGAACACCCAGCACCCACAGTGGACAAGACAAGGTACCAAAGAACATGGCGACGGCTTCCACATTTTCCTCAATGCGGTCAAGTGGGCTCAGGGGTTGTGAATTGATTAGGGAGAATTTGCCTGAGACATAGCTTTAGTTAATTCAAGTTTAAGCTTCTCTGGTTCAGTGCCCAAATCCACTATTGACCAGGGTAATTTTTGATTGGTATCCCATCTCTGGTAAGCATAATAATTAATATCCAGATGGCATTTTTCTATGGTTTGACGCCAGCCAGATAGTGATACCTTTCCTATATTAGCCAGCACCTCAGCCAGTTTAATATCACCCCGGGCTAGAACCCCCTGAACCTGGCTCCAGGCTGGACTTTCACAGTTAAGCTTAATTCCCTTTGGTGCCAGATTATTCTTGAGTAGAGACAAACGATGGTTCAAGGTAGAGATTGATGCCATCGGCAGCCACTGGAAGGGTGTGCCTGCCTTGGGCACAAAGGGGGCAATATTGAGACTAATACGGCAGCCAGTTTGCTGCTTATCAATGATATCTTTACACCTGAGGATTAGGTTTACGATTTCTTCAACATCCTCCTCAGTCTCTGAAGGCAAGCCAATCATAAAGTAGAGTTTGAGCTGCTTTATCCCTTGCTCAGCCACCTTGTTCATTGATTCCAGAATATCGTCTTCGGAGATGCCCTTTTTTATAATCTGGCGCAGACGCTGGGAGCCAGCCTCAGGAGCAAGAGCAATAGTCTTTGCTCCCCCTCTAGCCATCCCTCTTAATACTATACGGGAAAGTGGTCTCATTCGTAGTGAGCTGATGGAGAGCTCAGCCCCCATCTGATGTAGCTTACCCAGTAGCTCTTCTATCTGTGGATGGTCCGAAACAGCCGCCCCGACTAACCCCAGGCGCTTTCTGTATTTAAGCCCTAGCTTAGCCTGTTTTCTTAGCTCATCTATGGAGTGTAAGCGCATTGGGTGAAAGGCTCGACCGGTAAGACAGAAGCGGCAACTCCAGTTGCAGCCCCGCTCCACCTCAATGAGGTAGAGGTTACCTAACTCTGTGTCTGGGGTGAGTATAGTGGAAGTAACGGGAAAGTCATCCAGATTTTTTGCCGACTGGCGAACCACCGGAGTTTCGGGGTGTAATAAAGGCACATAGACGCCAGGTAATGAGGCTAGCGCCTTAAGCATATCATAGCGCTTACCCTTAATGCCTTCAGATAATATAGGGAGCATGGACGGAAGTATTGGCTCCGCTTCACCAATACACATGCAATCAAAGAAGGGAGATAAGGGCAGAGGATTAGCCATGATACAGGCACCACCAGCAATAACTAACGGATGTCTCTCATCACGGTCAGCAGCATATAAGGGTATGCCACTGGCTTTAAGAATTTGCACCACATTAAAGTAGTCGAGCTCATAGGAGATAGAAAAAGCAAGGACAGCAAAATCTGAAAGCGGTCGCTGAGATTCGAGGCAAAGGGCAGGTAGCTGCTGATTCTGGTTCTCTTTTTCCCAGAATGCCCTTTCACAAACGACCTCACGGTAGCTATTGAGCAGACTATAGATGGCATGAAGCCCTAGATTAGACATGCCTAGATAGTAGGAATTTGGATAGATGAGGGCGATGGGGATTCTACCACCCCAGTCCTTAATTATAGTACCCTGTTCTCGGGAAAGCCGCTGTCTGGCTTTCTTGACCTCATCCCAGCTCATAGAATATTTTACCTGCCCCGCCTCCAGCAATGGGGGCTTGTTGCCAGCTACAGTCCCTTATCCACAATATAAGTAGCAAGGTCAGCCAAGCGGCAACTATAGCCCCACTCGTTATCATACCATGCAAGCACCTTGACCATATTATCGGCAATGACCATAGTGCTTGGTGCATCAAAAATGGAGCTGGCAGGATTGCCCTTAAAATCTATACTGACCAGCGGTTCCTGACAATACTCCAGTATGCCGCTCAAAGGCCCCTCAGCCGCTGTCTGGAAAGCCTGGTTGACTTGTTCCACGGTAACCTTCTTTTCTACATCAGCAACAAAATCAACAATGGATACGGTAGGCGTCGGCACCCTGAGAGCTAAACCATGAATCTTACCTTTGAGTGCAGGAATAATCTCGCCTACCAGCCTGGCGGCACCGGTGGTTGTAGGGATAATATTCAGGGCAGCCGCACGAGCCCGACGCAGGTCACGATGGAACATGTCCAGGAGTCTCTGGTCGTTGGTATAGGCGTGAATAGTGGTCATTAGCCCCTTGCTGACCCCAAAATTCTGATGCAATACTTTGACCACCGGAGCAATACAATTGGTAGTGCATGAGGCGTTGGATATAATATTATGCTTCTCTGGGACATACTGGTCTTCATTGACACCGAGGACAAGGGTTACATCTTCATTACGGGCTGGGGCTGAGATGAGCACCTTCTTGGCACCACCTTGCCGGTGAGCTGCTGCTTTGGTGGCATCAGTAAATAGTCCCGTTGACTCTATTACTATGTCCACGCCATGGTCCTGCCACGGAATTTTACCCGGGTCTCGTTCTGAGAGTACCTTTACCTTTTTGCCATCAATAATAATTGAATCCTCAGTGGCTTCTACTTCACCCGGATAATGACCGTAGGTGCTGTCCCACTTTAACAGGTGAGCGTTGGTTTTAGTATCGGTGAGGTCATTAACCACCGCTACCTCAAGCTTGCCGCTATGGTAGCAGTTAATTGCCCTGAGGGTTAGTCTCCCAATACGCCCAAAACCATTAATTCCGATTTTAGTCGTCATTTTTATAACCTCCTCGTGGTTTTTAACTCAGGCAGCCCATAGTAAACCCATTTTCAAATCAGTTTGGAGAGCTTCCCCAGCATACTGATAAAATATAACACTATTTTTAGAAAACTTGTCTATCTTCCCATCGACTCTCATTGATTCAAGATGGCAAGTACCAGGTATGATTTCTGTCGTCACTTTCTCTGTCTTTTCACACTATAGAATGCCTGCATCCCAGCAAAGCTAGCATCTTGACCCAGTTCCTGTTCAATTTTGAGCAGACGGTTATACTTGGCAGTACGCTCGGAGCGGCACGGAGCTCCGGTCTTAATCTGACCCGTATTCAAGCCTACCGCCAGGTCAGCTATAGTAGTATCCTCTGTCTCACCTGAACGGTGGCTTACTACCGCTGTCCAGCCAGCCTGCTGTGCCATCCTAACGGCGGCAATTGTCTCAGTAAGGGTGCCGATTTGATTAAGTTTAATGAGAATAGAATTAGATGCTCTTAAGCTGATGCCCTGACTGAGACGGCTCACATTAGTAGCATAGAGGTCATCACCAACAAGCTGGATTTCACCGCCTAACTTTTCAGTAAGAAGCCTCCAGCCATCCCAATCATCCTCTGCCATCCCATCCTCAATGCTAATAATAGGGTAGGTTGCTGTCCACTTGACATAATAATCAACCATTTGGCTAGTGCTAAGCGAAGTGCCCTCTCTAGCCAGAATATACCGTCCGTCCTTATAGAATTCGCTAGCTGCTGGGTCTAAGGCAATGAAGCAATCCTTCCCTGGTTTGTAGCCTGCCTTTTCAATAGCTGATAGAATTGCCTCTACTGCCTGTTTATTTGAGGGTAGGGGAGGGGCAAATCCGCCTTCATCGCCTACGTTGGTATTCAGGCCTTTATCCTTTAGCACCTTTTTCAGGCAATGATAGACCTCGGCGCCCATCTGAAGGGCATGACCAAAGCTATTGCCACCAGCAGGCACCACCATAAACTCCTGGAAATCCGTTGAATTGGCGGCGTGCTTGCCTCCATTCAGGATGTTCATCATTGGCACCGGTAGGGTATAGGTGTCCACTTCACCCAGGTAGCGGTATAGAGGCATATTACGAAGGTTAGCTGCAGCATGAGCTATAGCTAGCGATGTTCCCAAAATTGCATTAGCCCCCAGGTGCGACTTGTTATCGGTGCCATCAAGCTCTATTAGCTTGTGGTCAATAGCGGCCTGGTCTGTGGCTGACATACCAATTATAGCTGAGGCGATGTGTTCATTCACATTGGTCATCGCCTGGAGAACACCCAACCCATTAAATCTGGAAGCATCCTTATCACGGAGTTCTACCGCCTCATACTTGCCAGTGCTGGCTCCAGAAGGTACGGCTGCCCGACCCGTCGTGCCACCAGATAGCTCTACCTCAACTTCCAGCGTAGGGTTGCCCCTGGAGTCTAAGATTTCTCTGGCTGTAACATTCTCAATAGCTGACATTTTCCCCTGAACCCGGTCAGGCAATCATTTTGTAGCCAAATTAAGTGCTTTATTTACTGCTTCAGCCGGACTTTGAGCCAGAATAATTGAATTATCCTCCTGACCATTCCTGAATAACGACCAGGTATATAAACCGATGACAGGGATACCACCTTGTAAAGCATAACCTATCTCAGAGAGAGTGCCATAGCTGCCGCCAACAGCGATAACTGCCTGGGCTGATTTAACCACAGATAGATTCCTAGCATAGCCTACACCGGCAACTATTGGGAACTGGACATACGGGTTGGCTGACTGGCGACTTTCTCCAGGGAGGATACCAATAGTTATCCCACCCTCCGAGCTAGCTCCCCGGCAGGCTGCTTCCATAACCCCACCCAGACCACCACAGACCAAGATGGCACCTTGCCTGGCTAGCTCACGACCTACCTCTTCAGCCAGCTTGGTTTCCTCTGCTGAACATCGCCCACCACCGATAACGGCAATAAACCTCTTCTTATTTTTTGTCATCCGGGAACCCTTTACTTCAATGGATATGTGGATTATATCACCTAGGTCTAAGCGTTAGCAAAGAATTAGTTATACTTATTCATCGCTGATGTCAGACCCTCAGCGAGGAGGCAGAGGATAGCCTCATTTACACTGGGTATGACCTGAGTAATGATTTGTTTTTCACCAGGGGCAAAACCACTAAGGACATAGGCAATAATATCAGCCTCACTGATTTCAACAGGGCTTCCAGTTGGAGTTGGTCGCCCGATGCCTACCCGAATACGGATGAAATCCTGGCTACCTAGCTCGCTGATGATTGACTCCACCCCCTTATGACCACCGGAGCTACCACCATAACGGATACGGATTTTACCCAGGGGAAGGTCCAGGTCATCATGGATAACCACGAGGTCATTGAAGTCAATTTTGAACTTTTTTACCAGCCGACTAACTGACTGCCCGCTAAGGTTCACATAAGTCTGGGGCCTAGCCACTACAACCTTACTGCCAGCCACCTCACCCATGCCAATTCGGGCCCGTCCCTGTTTTTTGTCAAATCGGATACCCTGCATTCTGGCAAAATGGTTCAGGCAGGCAAAACCGACATTATGGCGGTTACTGGCATAGCCTCGCCCCGGATTACCTAGTCCGACAATTAATTTCATATCAAGTCGTCTGTTGCAGCAGACTTATGAACTCCTCTTCAGTAAGTAGTTTGGTGCCTAGAGCCTGGGCACGGGCTAATTTTGAGCCAGGGTCAACTCCTACCACCAGATAGGTGGTTTTTCTGGCAATGCTGCTTCCAGTGGTACCACCAAGGGCTTTTATCCTCGCCTCCGCCTCCTGCCTGGTAAATGCTTCCAGCCTGCCAGTGATAACAAACTCCTGTCCAGCCAGAGTTAGTTCCTTGGGCTCAGCCTTCTCTTTCAACCTGACCCCCGCCCTTCTCAGCCGGTCAATAATGTGACGGTTCTCTTCCTGTCTGAAGAAGGTGATAACACTATCGGCAATCTTGGGACCAACAGTGGGAATGTTAGTGAGGTCATCTCGAGATGCTTTAGCAAGATTATTAATGCTATGAAATTCTTTGGCTAAAATTTCAGCCATCTCTTCACCAACATGGCGTATACCCAAGGCAAAGATAACCCTTGATAGCGGTGTATGCTTACTCTTCTCAATGGCATTGAGTATATTGGTTACGCTCTTCTCCGCCATTCTCTCCAGCTTTAGTAGCTGTTCCCGTTTCTCTTTAAGGTAGTATAAGTCAGCCACATCCTTAACCAATCCGTTCTCAAAGAGCGTGGCACTTAGACTTTCACCTATCCCCCTGATGTCCATAGCGCCCCGGGAAACAAAAAGCTCTATCCTCTGTTGAACCTGGGCAGGGCAGGCAGTATTAGAGCAGTAGTACATAACTTCGCCCTCAAGCTTTTTCACAACCCCCCCACACCCAGACTCAGGGCAGACAGGCTCTCCCTTCTCATTCTTCTTTAGCTTTTCCAACAGGCTAAATTCTCTTTCCTGCCCGGTGCGCTTACTTTTGATTGGTCCCACGACCTCAGGTATCACCTCGCCCGCCCGCTGGACATAAATCCAGTCGCCCTCACGGATATCCTTACGCCTGATGTCATCTTCGTTGTGCAGGGCTGCCTGTCTAATAGTTACTCCTCCCACTGAGACTGGCTCTAAGATTGCGTAGGGGTTGAGAGTACCAGTCCTGCCAACACTAATACCAATACCAATTAGCCGAGTGGTGCCCTGAATAGCAGGAAACTTATAGGCTATAGCCCATCGTGGCTCATGACCGATACTCCCCAACTGTCTTTGCCGATCAAACGAATCTACCTTAACCACGATGCCATCGGCTTCGTATTGCAGGCTTTCTCTCCTCGCCACCCAGGTATGGTGATATTCTTCAACCTGCTCAATATTAGTAAACAAGGCATTATTAGGATTTACCTTAAAGCCGAGGGACTTGAGATACTCCATGGTTTCCCAATGGGTTGGTGGAGTTGTTTTACCCTCAGCGTAACCCAGCATATAGATGTAGATATCCAGTGGACGTTTAGCTGTGATACGAGGGTCAAGCTGCCGCACCGAGCCAGCGGCCGCATTCCTGGGATTAGCAAACAGGGGCAGTCCTTCGTCAGCCCGCTCTCGATTTAATTTCTCGAAGCCAGCTTTAGGTAGAAAGACCTCACCCCGGACCTCAAATCGGGGAGGTGCATCTTTAGGCACCGAGAGTGGTATGCTCCTAATAGTCCTCAAGTTTTGGGTAATATCTTCACCACGGAAACCATCACCCCGGGTAGCCCCGGTAGTTAGTTGTCCGTTAACATAGGTCAAAGCCACCGCCAGCCCATCAATCTTATGCTCACAAACAAGATTAGATTGCTGCCCGGCCACTAACTTTGAGGTTCGGGTATACCAGGCTAATAACTCCTCTTTGGAAAAGGCGTTACCCAGAGATAATAAAGGTAAGGGGTGTTCAACTACTCCGAAGGCTTCTACTGGGGCAGCACCGACCCTCTGAGTGGGCGAGTCCGGGGCCAGAAACTGAGGGTATTGCGCCTCCAGTTGTTTTAGCTCCCTCATTAACTCATCATATTCGGCATCGCTAATCTCAGGACTGTCCAGCACATAATACCGATAGTTATGATAGTTAATTGTGGACTTTAATTGCTCTATTCTCTCTTTTATCCTGGCTAGGTCTTCCATATGCCCTCTAGGCAAGGCGCTCCCTATAAGTATAACATAGTTGTAGCCAGGCAAGAATAGCTCGTATCCCTTGCCACACAAGCACGGAGGAAGTATAATAAATCAGTAGGTAAGGAAGTGCGGGTTGATGACTCTTTTAGCCCGGTTTGGCAGCACAAGGTTTGAGGTTTAAATTCTCTCATCCCAAACAGGGGAGATTGATTGACATAACATAAGCGGGAGTAACTCAGTTGGCAGAGTCCCTGCCTTCCAAGCAGGTTGTCGCGGGTTCGAGTCCCGTCTCCCGCTCCATATCTGTAGCTAAAAAGAGCATGGGTTTGTTAGACCTTTTCTGGTATCACTCTCCTCCCCAAAGCCGCAACTACATTCAGTTCGCACAAGGAAGCATTGGGGTCGGATGTCAATAGTGGACACCAAAGCATTCATGCTGCTACTAACCCAC
>CAZFRL010000024.1:0-24161 GCA_964521325.1 uncultured Dehalococcoidales bacterium
TACCCTATCTGGCGCCAGCCCTTGATGCCGGGATGGCAACCTTCTTCGCTGAGGAACTTATTGAAGCCGTAAGGTATCTGGAAGACCCGGATTGTTATACTAAGCAAGAAGACCCTACCGATAGTAATATCTGGTTAGGTGCCGCTGATGATACAATTCTGAGAAAGAGGGGAATTGAATTTGTTGATGGCACTGCTCCAGGCTTTGCTGCCATCGCTGGTGCTGCCCCTAACCCTGAGGTTGCCAAGAAAATTGCTCAGGAACTCCAGGAGAAGAACCTTTATGTCTTTATGTGTGCTGAGCATGAGGGGAAGAGGTTCTCCGAGCAGCTTGTGGAAGCCGGAGTGCAGATTGGGTGGCCAGTTCGCCTGGTCCCCTTTGGTACTGACATCAGTGCCGCCGTATTTGCCATGGGCTTTGCTACTAGAGCGGCTATGTCCTTCGGTGGTGTTGAGCCCGGCGACTTTAGAAAAATTCTCATCTATAATAAAGACCGTATTTTTGCCTTTGTTTTGCCCTTGGGTAATGTTACTGACGAATGGTATGCCAATGCCGCTGGGGCAGTTAACTGGGGCTTCCCCACTATTGCTGATACACCAATACCTGAAATTTTGCCTACCGGGATTTGTACCTATGAGCATGTTGTCTCCAATGTTCCCCACGATAGCATAGTGGCTAAAGCAGTAGAGGTAAGAGGGCTGAAAGTCACTGTAGCTGAAGTGCCAATTCCGGTAGCCTTTGGTGCTGCCTTTGAGGGTGAGAGAATTCGGAAGGGAGAGTGGTATCTGGAGTGCGGCACCGGTAAGCCGCCTACACCTATGGTTGAGTGGGTTACCTCCAAGCGGATGGATGAGGTAGAGGACGGAAAGGTTGAGGTTATTGGTCCTGAGATTACCGATGTTCCTGAGGAATCCCATTTACCTATGGCTATACTTGTTGAGGTCGCCGGCAGGGAGATGGAGGAGGACTATGAACCTATCCTGGAGCGACAAATTCACCACCTTATAAACTATGCTCAGGGAGTATGGCACCAAGGGCAGAGGGACATTCCTTGGCTAAGGGTTGGTAAACAGGCAAAAGAAAAAGGCTTTAAGCTATACCACATCGGTGTCCTCCTCCATGCCAAGCTACATCAGGATTACGGTCGGATATTTGATAAATTGCAGGTGAAAATCTATACCGAGGAGGACAAGGTAAGGGAGATAATAGAGAACGCTAGAGCGGTATATGGAGCTCGGGATGCCCGGATTGAAGGCATGACCGACGAAACTACCGATACGTACTACTCATGCACCCTGTGTCAGTCCTTTGCCCCGAACCACGTTTGTGTTATTACTCCGGAAAAAACTGGGCTTTGCGGTTCCTATAATTGGATGGACTGTAAGGCAGCTTATGAGATTAGCCCTACTGGACCTAATCAGCCGGTGCCCAAGAATGAAACTCTTGATGCCAAGTTGGGGCAGTGGAAAGGGGTGAATGAGTTTATCTACAAGGCTTCCCGTGGAAACTTAGACCATTACAATATGTATAGCATGGTAAATGACCCTTGGACTACCTGCGGCTGCTGCGAGTGTGTTGCTGCTGTCCTTCCCCTGTGCAATGGGGTAATGACGGTAAATCGTGAATATGCGGGAGAAACCCCTTGTGGGATGAAGTTCACCACCCTGGCTGGAACTGTCGGTGGTGGCTTAAGCACCCCTGGCTTTATCGGGCACGGCAAGTATAATATCTGCCAGAGAAAGTTCATCTCAGCTGATGGAGGCTTGTTAAGAATGGTCTGGATGCCCAAGATGCTAAAGGAAGAGATTGCCGAGCGGCTTAAGGCCAGGGCAGAAGAAATGGGCGTGCCCAATCTGCTCGATATGATTGCTGATGAAACGATAGGCATTACCGAGGAGGAGATTCTTCCCTTCCTGCAAGAGAAGGGGCACCCAGCACTTACTATGGAATCAGTACTAGGCTAAGAAAGGAGCTTTATCAATGGCACTTACTGGAATAGAGATATTCAAATTGCTCCCGAAGACAAATTGTGGTGAATGCGGGGTGCCTACTTGCCTTGCCTTTGCTATGAATCTGGCGGCAGGAAAGGCAGAGTTAGTTGCCTGCCCCTACGTCTCCGACGAGGCAAAAGCCAAGCTGGAGGAGGCATCAGCACCACCCATCATACCAGTTACTATCGGGACTGGCGACAGAGCCCTGAAGGTTGGCGGTGAGACAGTTATGTTTCGCCACGAAAAAAGGTTTGAGAACCGTCCTGGTTTTGCCATCCTTATCAGCGATACTATGGATGATTCTGAGGTTGGTGCCCGACTGGAAAGATTTAAACAGCTCGAATATGAGAGGGTAGGGCTCACCCTCCGTCCTGAACTGGTAGCAGTAAAAGATGAATCGGGAGACGCCGGTAAATTTGGGGCACTGACCAGTAAAGTCAAGGAGAGTAGTGATTGCGGCATTATCCTGATGAGCAGTAATCCTGACATTCTGGCGGCTGGCGTAAAGGCTTGTGCCGACCAAAAACCACTGCTTTGCGCTGCTACCAAAGACAACCTAGACAATGTAGCCAATCTGGCTAAGGAGAATTCGTGCCCGGTAGTAGCTAAAGCCGCTGACTTGGAGGAGCTTGCCCAGCTCACTACTAAATTAACTGAAGCTGGAGTAAAGAACATTGTTCTTGATTCGGGAGCAAGGAGTCTTCGCCAAGCATTTTACGACCAGATAATCATCAGAAGTTCTGCCTTAAATAAAAAGTTTCGCCCGTTAGGCTTTCCTACTATCGTGTTTCCCTGCGAGATGACCGATGACCCGATGAAGGAAGCGGTAATCGCCTCCATTTTCGTGGCTAAATATGGCGGTATTATCGTCCTCTCTGATTTCCAGGGGGAGAGCCTTTTCCCGCTGCTCGTAGAAAGGATGAACATCTACACTGACCCGCAGCGACCACTGGCGACCACCGAGGGAATCTACGAGATTGGTGGTCCTGATGAAAACTCTCCTGTGCTTATTACATCTAACTTCTCACTTACCTACTTCATTGTCTCCGGTGAGATAGAAGGCAGCAAGGTGCCCAGCCACCTTTTAGTTAAGGATACCGAGGGTCTTTCGGTTATGACGGCTTGGGCAGCGGGTAAATTTGTTGCCGACGCTATTGCTCCCTTTGTTAAGAAAAGTGGAATTATGGATAAGGTCAAACACCACAAATTGATAATCCCGGGCTATGCTGCCGTCGAAAGTGGTGGTCTGGAGGAGGAATTACCCGGCTGGGAGGTTCTGGTTGGTCCCAGGGAGGGGGCTCATATCCCAGCTTATCTTAAAACCTGGAAACCATAAGGAGAAAGCGATGATTCTTATCGGGGAACAAATTAATATTATGTCCAAAACTATCGGCCCAGCTATGAAAGAGAGAAACCCCAAGCCTATTCAGGAACTAGCCAAGGCTGAGGCTGACGCTGGTGTAGATTACCTTGACCTCAACATTGGTCCCGCCCGGAAGGCAGGGGATGAATTGATGGAATGGGTAGTTAATACAGTACAACAAGTTACTGATTTACCACTATCTCTGGATACAACCAACCCTGTGGCTATAGAGGCGGGACTAAAGGTGCACAAGGGCAGGGCATTGATTAATTCTATCTCCTTGGCTAGGATGGACGAAGAGTTACCGCTAGCCAAAAAATACCATGCTGACTTGATTGGGCTACTGTGGGGAAGGGAAGGAATGCCTCGCGATGCTAACGAAAGGGGAATGATAGCCGCTGAGCTCATATATAAAGCCGATGAAATGGGTATCCCTAATGAGGATGTCTGGTTCGATCCTATTGTTACCCCAGCGGTTAATGTAGATACAGACCAGGTCTTGCCCTGCCTAGAGTTTATGAGCATGCTCCAAGATATTGCACCCGGATGCAAATCTACCATAGGTCTATCCAATATCTCTAACGGCACTCCTACTCACCTCAGACCTTACCTTAATCGGACTTACCTGATGATGCTCATGAAGTACGGGTTATACTCAGCCATAGTTGATGCCTTTGACCCTGAGCTGATAAGAATAGCCAGAGGTGAGATGCCAGAAATTGTCGACCTAGTGCATCGGGTGATGGATGGTGAAAAACCCGACCTCGCCTCATTATCTCCAGAAGAGGTAAAATATGTGAAGACGGTAAGGGTTCTTATCGGTGAATCACTATATTCCCACTCCTGGCTTGAGATATAGCGGTAGCTGTCTATATGAAAAGCAGGCATTTGCCACTACCGAACCAACGCAATTATGAATTGGCTTACAAATCTGCTTATAAGCTTGCCGGCGAGCAATTAGTCAAGATTGATGATATAGGGCAGCTTTGCCTCAGAAGCGGCGCTCGATACCAGGTGATAGATTCTAAGAAGGTTATCATCCTTGAATACTTAAATCAATCATATCAAATCGCCTTACCTGATATTGAGATTTCATTAGTAGACAGCAAAGAGGAAGTCCCGATAAGGGACAAGATACTGATACTCCACTATTTAATCGAGGCAAAGGGCACCCCTGTCACCAATAATATGATAACCTACAAGGAACTGCCAGGGGGGGCTATCTATTTCCCAACATTCTCCCAGAGAGCTATAAAGCCCCTTTTAGACTACTTTGGTAAACAGCCCCATCGATTAGTAGATATAGCTGAAAAACTAGGTGGTCGTAAGGTGGACTACGGTGATGTGGCTGTGACCATTAATGCGTTTAGCTATGTACCAATAACCTTAGTCTTGTGGCAGGGCGATAACGAGTTTGCTCCTGCCGGGAGCATACTGTTTGATAGTACCATCTCTGACTATCTTGCCACCGAAGATATAACTGTGCTTTGTGAAACTATATCCTGGAAGTTAGTCAGACTTTTAAAGGGAGCCTAAATCCCTTTACCCTCAGGTTGAGACTCCTTCGAAGGACCCAGCTCTTTTATTGTTTTTGTAAAATCTGAAACCACCTGAGCAAATTTAGCTCCCTCAGATGCCGAAATCCATTCTAGTCTAAGCCTCTCCGGTTCGATTCCAAAAGCGGGAAGCAACTTCTTCATAACCTCGATTCTTCTCCATGCCTTGAGATTTCCTTCTATATAGTGGCAATCGCCAGGATGGCATCCTCCAATAAACACCCCATCTGCACCCAAGGCAAAGGCTTTTAGGATAAAGGTAGGGTCAATCCTGCCGCTGCACATCACCCGTATCAACTTCATATTGGGGGGATATTGAGTTCTGGAGGTACCGGCAAGGTCTGCCCCGGCATAGGTACACCAGTTGCAGGCAAAACCAAGTATTACGGGCTTAAATTCATCTTTAGCCATTGGCACTACCTCTGTTTGGTATCACACTGCTAAGGCCTCTATTTGAGCCAAAATCTGCTCATCTTTGAAGTGTTTCATAGAGATTGCCCCGGAAGGACAGGCAGCTCCACAGGTACCACAACCCTTGCATAGAGCTTCATTAACCCGGCATACCTCCTTCTCTTCATCGAACGAGATAGCCTTATAGGAGCAAAGGAGCTCACAAATCCGACAGCCAGAGCAAAGCTCCTCATTAACAGCCGCAGTGGTTGCCTCAATTTCTACCTTCCCCTTGCTAATCATAGCCAGAACCCGAGCCGCGGCGGCTGAAGCCTGAGCCACAGTATCAGGTATATCCTTGGGACCCTGACAACAACCAACCACGAATACCCCTTCAGTCGTGGTAGCTACCGGGTCAAGTTTGGGGTGCCTCTCCAGGAAGAAGCCATCAGCACTGCGGCTAATATTAAATAGCCTGGCAATTTCCTCGGCATCTGAGTGAGCCTCTAAAGCGGTACACAAGATAACCATATCAACTGGTACCCTTATTATACTACCCAGTAGGGTATCCTCACACACAACAACAAGCTTCCCCTTCTCTTCATCATTTATAGCCAGGTCAGTAACTTCGCCTACCTTCCCCCGTATGAAATTAACTCCTTCATCGGAGATACGCTCATAGAATTCCTCGTAGCCCTTGCCAAAACAGCGCATATCAATATACATTTGATATACTTCAGCATTGGTTTTTTCCTTTATCAGGTGAGAATACTTGAGGGCATACATACAACATACCCGAGAGCAATACTTATGGTAGTTAGTATCGCGGCTGCCTACACAGTGAATAATGGCTATGTTTTTTGGTTCTGAGCCATCCTTGAGCATGATTTTACCAGCGGTAGGACCGGAGGCATTACTAATCCGCTCAAACTGGAGGGCAGTGAGGACATTATCATAGCGTCCGTAACCATACTGGGTGATAACTGAGGGGTCGAAGGTATCGTAGCCTGTAGCTATTATAATTCCACCAACCTCCGCTTCAACGATTGTATCTTCCTGCTCAAAATCAATAGCCTTCGCCTCACAGAACTTCTCACAGGCCCGGCAGGTGCCTTTCAGAAAATAGGTACAGTGTTCTCGGTCAATGACTGGCGTATTAGGCACCGCTTGAGGAAAGGGGGTATAGATAGCCTTTCTCTTGGCCAAGCCCTCATCAAATTCACTATCTACCTTCCACGGGCACTTATCTGTACAAACACCACAGCCAGTGCACTTGTCCTCGTCAACATACCGTGCCTTCTTCCTGATTTTAACCTTGAAATTGCCGATAAAGCCAGAAACCTCCTCTACCTCACTATAGGTCAGCAGCTTAATATAGGGGTGCTGCCCTACCTCACTCAGGAGGGGGGTAAAAATACAACTAGCGCAATCCAGCGTAGGAAATGTTTTATCAAACTGGGCCATATGTCCGCCGATACTAGGCTCTCTTTCCACGAGGTAAACCATGTGTTCGGAATTAGCAATCTCCAGTGCAGCCTGAATTCCGGCAATGCCCCCTCCCACCACCAAGACATTGGGGTTAACCGGAACCTCTCTAACCTCTAGTGGCTCATGCCAGTAAACTCGCCTCACCGCTGCGCCCACTAATGCCTTAGCCTTCTCGGTGGCGTCACCGTAGTCTTCGGTTACCCAAGAGCAGTGCTCTCGAATATTAGCCATCTCAAAGAGATAGGGGTTTAGTCCTGCATCCTGGCAAGCTCGGCGGAAGGTGTGCTCATGCAAGGTTGGCGAACAGGAGGCAACAACTATGCGATTAAGTCCTAGCTGCTTAATATCCTCCTTAATCATATTCTGCCCCGGGTCCGAGCACATATAAATATAATCCTTAGCCATTACCACAGAAGGTAATCCTCGAGCAAACTCGGCTACCGCGCTTACATCCACCGTGCCCGCAATATTCAATCCGCAGTGGCAAATATATACCCCAATTCTAGTTTTATCTTCCACAATGGAACCCCCAATTGTTGCTAGATTACCTCTTGAACCAATTCAGCGATGTCCTTAATTTCGATAGTATCACCCTTTTCCATTGTCAGAACACTATCGTCAAAGTTAAGCATACAATAGGGACAAGCAACAGCTAGCACCTCTGCCCCCACCTCAAGCGCTTGCTCTATCCTCAGGTCAGAAAACCTTTCTCCCTTTTTGGTTTCCATCCAGATCCTTCCGGCACAACCACCGCAACATAAGGCATTTTCACGGTATTCCCGCATCTCAACCAGCTCTAGACCAGAGATGCTCTCCAGATTCTGCCGGGGCGCATCATATATACCCATATAACGTCCCAGACAACAGGAATCATGATAAGTAACTCTTTTCTTCAATTCTTTGGTGAACTTTAACCTTCCCTTTTCAATAAGTTCGTTTAAATATTGAGAGAGATGAACCACCTCAAAATTACCCCCTAACTCAGGGTACTCCTGCTTAAAGGTGTGATAACAATGGGGCGAGGTGACAAGGATTTTTTTAACACCAGCTTCAGTAAAAGCCTTAATGTTATTTTGGGCTAGACTTTGGAACAAACTCTCACTACCTGCCTTGCGAATACTCTCACCACAGCAAGAGAGCTCAGCACCCAAGATACCAAAATCTACGTCAGCCTTTTTCAGGATATTGACTGTAGCCCGAGCCACCCTTTGCAGGCTGGGGTCGTATATTTGATAACAGCAGGGAAAGTACAGTACCTCAGTTCCTTCGGTATAGGTCTTAACATCAAGGTCTTTGGCCCAGTCAGCCCTCTTCTCCCGTGGCTCGCCTAAAGGATTACCTGTGCCAGCGATATTTTTACTTGTAATCCGAAGCGAGTCGGGAATTCCCCCTATGCCTAGTTCAACAATGGCTCTACGCAAAGCCCTCATAATATCTATTAGCTCGACACCACGGGGACATTTATCAACACAATTGTTACAGGCAACGCAAGTCCACATATCTTCGGCTTCAAAGTCAACTAAACCCAATTGTGTCTGATGCATTAACTTACGAACCGGGAAACTTTTTAGTCGGTTCCACGGACAGACAGCGGTGCAGGTACCGCATTGATAGCATAACTTGGCGATTTCACCGCCTTCCTCTTTTATAATATCGGCTGCTTCTTTAAGTGGTGCTATCGCTGACACGATAAATCTTTCTCCTGTTTAATTTTTGGCTGAGCATTACTTGGTTAAGTCACTCAAATAGAAGATTGAAAGCCTATCGAGTTAAGCCAATCGTGTTAATATAACATATATTAAGATTTTGAGGCAAGCTTTTTGGGAGTGGGCATTGACATTCAGCTTGGGGGAAATACCATACCCCAGCTAGTAAAATATCCCGACTGGGGAATGTGAGATGACCCCGGCTCAACCATCCTCCTCTTTTTCAGTTTTGGCTGGTTTTTCCTTCCCCTGCCACCAGGCTCTAAGCCGAGCTGCGACCTGCTTCTCATACCCTTGGTCACTCGGGGCGTAATAGTGTTTGCCTTGCAGAGAATCGGGCAGGTTCTGTTGCTGAACGAAGTGCTCGGGGTAATCGTGAGCATACTTATATCCTTTGCCATAGCCCATGGCTTTCATTAACGGTGTCACCGGGTTGCGCAAGTGTAGCGGCACTGGCTCATTGGAGCCCTGTTTGGTCTCCTCCTGAATCTGGGAGTATGCCTGATATAAGGAGTTACTTTTAGGGGCAGTAGCCAGGTAGACTACCGCCTCAGCCAGGGCTAGGTTACCCTCAGGCATGCCAATGAAGTGGACAGCTTGCTGAGCTGACATGGCTAGTATCAACGCCTGGGGGTCAGCCATACCTATATCCTCCGTGGCAAAGCGAACTAATCGACGGGCAACATAGAGAGGGTCTTCTCCTGCCTCTAGCATCCTCGCCAGCCAGTAGAGGGAGGCATCCGGGTCTGAGCCTCGCAGCGATTTATGGAGGGCTGAGATAATATCGTAGTGTTGCTCTCCCTCCTTATCGTAACGTAAGGCGCGGCGCTGGACAACATCCTCAATAGTAGGTAGTGATATGTGGCGCTTCCCATCAACACCGGGCGGTGTAGCCAAGGCGGCTAACTCGAGTCCATTAAGAGCGACCCGGGCATCATTATTTGACATAGTAATAAGGTGGCTCAAAGCATCATCAGCCAGCTCTACGTTTAATGCCCCAAGACCTTTAAATCTGTCCCTCAGTGCTCTCAGGATTATGATGCGAATTTCATTATCAGTGAGGGGATTCAGAGGAAGAACCTGGCACCGGGAGAGGAGAGGGGAGACAACCTCAAAGGAGGGATTTTCGGTGGTAGCACCAATAAGAGTGATAGTACCATCCTCAACGAAGGGCAGAATTGCATCTTGCTGAGCTTTATTGAAGCGATGAATCTCATCTATGAACAGGATGGTTTTCTTCTGGTACATTTTGCGCCGTTCCTTGGCTTCCTCTACTATTCGGCGCAGGTCAGCTACACCCGCGCTGACCGCACTTATTGGGCTGAAGTGAGAATCAGTGGTATTAGCCATAATGTAAGCCAGGGTCGTTTTACCGCTGCCCGGCGGACCCCACAGAATAATTGATGGTGGCTGACCAGCTTCAACAGCCTTCCTCAGCACATGTCCCCTGCCTATCAGGTGTTCCTGCCCGACAAAGTCATCAAAGGCAGATGGTCTCATCCTGGCCGCTAGCGGTGCCTCTTTTTCCTTCTGTTCTTTAGACTGGTATTCGAACATATCCATTTTGCGTAGATATAAGGCTAACCATAGCCCGCATTATTATCTATAACTACCTTCTTAGCAGGTTATTAGCAACAACTACCCTTTGAATCTGGTTGGTGCCCTCTACTATCTGCATAAGCTTAGCATCCCGGAACATCCGCTCCAAAGGATAGTCCCTCATGTAGCCGTAGCCACCCAGAACCTGTATAGCATCAGTGGTTACCTTCATTGCCACATCAGTAGCAAAGCAATTAGCCATTGCTGACAGCATGCTGTCTGGAGTGCCATCGTCTATAACTGATACTGCCCTGTAGACCAAGTTTCGGGCTGCCTCGATACCTATAGCCATGTCAGCCAGCATAAATCGGATACCTTGAAACTGAGCTATTGGCTGGTCAAATTGCACCCTTTGCTTGGCATACTCCTTGGCATAGTTCAAAGCTCCCTGAGCAATCCCTACGCCTAAAGCAGCGTCTATGGGGCGGGTGCGGTCGAAGGTTTGCATGGCTAACCTGTATCCACCGTTTTCTTGGCCGATGAGATTCTCTTTAGGAACGTGGCAATCCTCCAGTATTATCTCGCAGGCTCGGGTGCCTCTCATTCCCATCTGGTCCTCTATTTTGCCTATAGAAAAGCCAGGCGTATTCTTGTCCACAAAAAAGGCTGTTATCCCATGGTGACCCGCTGAAGGGTCAGTTTGGGCGAAAATAACAATGTAATCGGCGACGGCACCGTCGGTGCAAAAGCACTTTGCCCCGTTTAGAATGTAATCGTCTCCTTTTACTACTGCCCTAGTCTTAAGGTTTCTTATATCAGACCCAGCCTCCGGCTCAGTAATGGAGAAGGCGACAAGCTTTTTTCCCAGCATCGGGAAAATTCTCTTTTTCTGCTCCTCGTTACAGCCCAGAAGTAGCGGTGTTATGCCAAGCCAGAAGTCAGCTAAGACATGCGATGAATTAGCACACTCCATGGCGAACTCTTCTATCATCAGGCAGCATGACAATTCATCAGCGCCACCACCGCCATATTCAGCCGGGACCGGCATTTCCATAATGTGATTCTCACGATAGAACTCTACTATATCCCAGGGGAATTCTCCTTCCCTGTCTATTTCGGCTGCCCTGGGGGCAAGCCTATCTTTGGCCATCTTCCGTGCCATAGTGCGAACCATCTCTTGCTCTTCACTCAGTTTGTACGAACCTGCCATTTTTCTCCTTCTTTCTGAAAAATTATTGTACCTTGATTACGGTAACATTAGCTTCAACGCCGTACTCAGTATACAGCCTTACCTACTAGATGTTCAAAGATATCTATAATGTGGTTTGTCTATTTATACCTCTTCACCTGAAAGCGGTAGAGCTTTATCGGCTCATCGGGCATGATGCCTGCCTTCTGGCGGCAGATATCAATCTGATAGTCTGCGGTATCTACCCCTTCAAGGTCGGGAAGGAGCAAGCCTCGCCTGAACCCACACTCGACTATAACCCCATACTTCTTGGGGTCCAGCTGGTCTTTATTTGGTATCGGCTCAGGTTGGATAAGGACATCCACACTGTAGCTAAGGTCTTCAAGCTCCTCGGGGGAGATGGGTGGGAATCGGGGGTCTCTGGTAGCCGAGCTGATAGCATTGGCGATAATTTCCTCAGCTACATTATCTTGGGTGGGTTCAAAGGTGCCGATACAGCCCCGCAATCCGCCAAGTTTGTGAATAGAAACAAAGACCCCTGCCCTTTCCTTCATCTCGGGGGTAAGCTCCTCTGGCTGGGGGGTCTTACCCTCCTTAACAAAGGTCTCTACCGTTTGCTTGGCTAATCTCGTCAGTGGCGACATCCCTTTTATTATTATTCCGGCGTAGCCAACGACGCTGGTATAATCGTCGGTGATATCACCGCTGGTTTGGTATCTAACCAGTTCTGCCTCTTTTGCCCCTAATTCCTTGGCCGCCGAGATAAGGCTGACCGTCGGGGCATAGCCACACATTGTTATATCTAATTCCTGGACTCGCTTTGACAGTTCAGCCTCATTCAAATCCAGTATGGCTTCTATTGCTTGGGCATCCTTCTTCCGGGCAGATGCCTGTGGCTCATAGTGGGTCATATCACTTGAGGCTATGATTACCACCTCTCTATTTAATTCCTTAATTGCTTGGGCGAGTTCCCGGCCGATTTCCTGGCAAATGGCGCCGGTAGCATAGGCGAACATGATGGGCACAAACTTAATATCCTTCTTAAAGTATTGTAAGAATGGGAGCTGAACCTCAATGGAGTGTTCATATTGATGGGCTATATGGTCTTCCTGTAAGTGACTGGATGTGGCTAAAATCTGTTTGCCCAGCTCCGAGTCAATCTCTACCTGCCCCAACGGTGTTTCCCATGCACCCTGGGTCATGATACTAAATGGTTCTCCCCTCCCAGTGTGGTTTGGTCCCATAATGATAAAGCTATCCTTAAATCTGATTCTGGATATAACTGCACCAGCTACCGGTCCCGAGTAGACATACCCGGCATGAGGTGAGACCAGACCAATTACCTCTTCTTTTACTGCCTCCTCATCAACCAACCCCTTAATCATTGCCTTTAATTGGGAGGGTGATGCTGGATAGAATTGTCCGGCTACAACCGGCTGCCTGACCATTTTAGACTCCTCCTTGCCCAAGTGTCTTAAAATTAAGCTCTGCCCCGCAGAACTTGCACCTTGAACCTTCCAGACCTATTATCTTAGTTTGGTAGCCAAACCTGTTTACGACAAGCTTACCACAGGAGTAACAAGTAGTGTTCTCATTCTTATGCCCGGGAACATTACCAGTATAAATAAATTTAAGACCGGCTTTTAGCCCGATATCATAGGCATGGTCAAGGGTGGATACAGGGGTTGGGGGTAAGTGCGTCATATGGTGGTGGGGGTAGAAACGGGTTACATGCCACGGTGTTAGCTCTCCCAGCTCATCTCGTATCCAGTGGGCAATGCCCTTAAGCTGCTGGTCATCATCATTCATAGTGGGTATGATGTTGGTAACAACCTCAACGTGCATATTCCACTTAGTTTTAGCGCGCTGGGCAATATCAAGTATGCCTCGCCAGTGGGTTACCTTTGCCAGCTTTTGGTAAAGGGAGTCAGAGAAGCCTTTGATATCAACCCGCCACGCATCCAGATAGGGTCCGATAGTATCCAGTGCCTCGGGGGTCAGGTAGCCATTGGTTACATAGACGGTATACAGGTTGTTCTCCTTAGCCAGCTTGGCTGAGTCCAGTGTATATTCAAACCAGATGCTAGGCTCGTTGTATGTCCAGGCAATGCCATCGCAATGGTGGCGTTTCGCCAGTTCTATAGCCGTTTGAGGTTGGATTTCCTGAGAACTGCGCCACGATGGGCTAGTCCCTTGGGAGGAAATTTCCCAGTTCTGACAGTGCTGACAATGAAAGTTGCAACCCCAACCACCTATTGAGAAAGCTAAAGTAGCTGGAAAGAAATGAAATAATGGTTTCTTTTCAATAGGGTCGGCAGCTACCGATGATGCCTTAGCGTAGTTCAGATTGTACAGGACACCATCTCTGTTCTGGTACACCCGGCAAATACCAAACTTATCTGGATTTATGGTGCAGCGACGCTGGCAAATATTACACCGCACCCTGGAATGGGGCAGCCTTTCGTAGAGCATTGCCTCATGCATAGCTTCTGGCATCTTTATCCTCTTAATCTAATTATATCACTCAGCTGTTGTCAATTACAGACCATCGCTTTAGTCCCTGAGCTAGTTCAGATAGATAGGTGACACTTCAAAGTATAAGGTGTCCTCTATTGTAAGTTGGCATGATTATAAATTGGGAACATGCCCTAGTAGTCCTTTATGTCATTGCGAGGCACAAAGTGCTAAAGCAATCTCTAGGATGGGATTGCCACGCCTTCGGCTCGCAATGACAAGGGGGGTGATGTGTCACTAATCATATGAACGAGTACACTCTCTTGACTGTCTGGCTACCAGTGGTTAGACTTGGGGAGGAGGGTAGATAATGAAGGTCATAGGTCTTACCGGCGGCATAGGTAGTGGCAAGAGCACGGTATCCCAGTTTCTAGCCGAACTGGGAGCGGCTATTATAGATGCCGATAAGGTGGGGCATGATGCCCTCATGTCTGAGGCTAAGCTCCGAAAAGAGATAGTAGCTGCCTTCGGCAAGCAGGTTCTTAGCCCCAATGGTGATATTGACCGTGCCAAGTTAGGCGAGATAGTGTTTGGCAATGCTGGGTCTTTATCTCGGCTGAACCAGATAATGCATCCCCGGATGTATAATATGGTTAAGGCTCGGCTTGAGGGATACCGGCGGCAGGGAATGGATGTGGTAGTGCTTGAAGCGCCTCTTTTAATTGAAGCCAGCTGGACTTCGTTAGTGGATGAGGTCTGGGTTACGGTAGCCTCAGAGGCTACCGTGCTCAGGCGGCTTAAGGAGAAGGGCAGGCTATCTGAGCAGCAAGCCCTGGCTCGTATCCGTTCACAACTATCTTCAGAGGAAAGGGTAAAGCATACCGATGTGATTATAGATACCGAGTGTGACCTCGCTGAGGTGAAGGCAAAGGTGAAGGAGCTATGGCGGAGACTCCATACCCACGAGCCTAAATGAGTCGGTGCTCCTTAGTTAAGGAGGGATGGTTATGCAATCCAGCCTGGTTGGTAAAGTTGAAAAGGCCAAACGCTATGCTCAAGAAACGGAACGGGTTACTTTCTCTGAGTTCTCAGTAAAATTCCGTGGAGAGCATGGTAACTATACCACTGAATACAAAGATAGCAGGTGGCACTGATCCTGTAGCTTTTTCTCAAACCGGGGGCTTTGTAGTCACACTATGGCACTAGAGAAAATCCTGGGCAATATGCTCCCCAAAGAAGCTCCACGCACCCAAATATGACATTAGCCGACCGCCCTTACTTTTCACGGCGAAGCTCTATAACCACTAAATTGGCTACATCCATACACCCAATCTCCATAACCTCGCCTCCCCACTCGTCAGGAAACTTTCCACCAAATTGCAGCATAATAATATAGGGGAAGAGGTCATGATAGAAAAAGCCACAAAGCCCGCCACTATCATACCCACTCAGTTCAAATCTATCCCCTACCTTGTGTCCAGCGTCGCACTTCCCCTTTATACTTTTAATAGTGCCGATTACTCTGTATCCAACCTGCTCAGCCATTAAAAAAACCTCCTTCGCAATATTTATTTTGCTCACCCTGTTAAACAAAGCCTGCTCGCTGCCTCAATTGCCTCGGCGACTACAAACAGTGAGCCGGCAACACAGATAAGGTCTCTGTCTCCGGCTAGAGCCAGAGCCAGGGATAACGCAGCTGGAACATCGTCCACCGCCTGTGTTTCCACTCCATGCCGGGTAAACTCAGCTACAATAGGTGCCGGTGACATAGCCCGAGGGTGGTGAGAACGGGTAACGATTACTCTATCAAAAAGAGGCGCTAGTTCTGAGGCTACCCCGGCTACATCCTTATCTGATGACACGCCTATAATCAAGATAGCCCGGTCTGGATGGAAGTATTGCTCAAGAGACTGTTTCAACTTCTGGGCTGAGTCGGGGTTATGGGCACCATCAACCACTACAAGCGGGTGATGGCTAAGAATCTGGAATCGACCTGGCCAGCTTACCCGCGCCAGACCATTAATCATACTATCTCTGGAAATATTAATCCCCCTTCCAGCTAAAACCTCCAGGGCAGCCACCGCAGTAGCTACATTATCTAACTGATAGTGACCAAGAAGCGGCGTGGATAGTTCATAACTACCTAACTTTCCCTTCACCTGAAGTAACTGCCGATTAACATTGAATCCAAGACTTTGCCAGGTGACATCACTCCCAACTCTGACCAGTTCTGCCCCACGATTGAGACAGGTAGCTTTGATTACCCTGTCCACCTCATTAGCTTGAGGGGAGGTAACCACTATGCTACCGGGCTTGATGATACCAGCCTTCTCAGTAGCAATCTCAGTTAAGGTGTGACCTAATACCTCCATGTGGTCAAAGCTAATAGAAGTGATGATGCAAATCTCGGGATTAATTACATTGGTGGCATCAAACGTTCCCCCCAGCCCTACCTCCAGCACTTGGAAATCCGCTCCCTTTGAACTAAAATAGGCAAAACCCAGCGCCGTTAGCAGCTCAAAGGTAGTCAACTGACCATAGGTAGCTTCCCGGTTTACCGCCTCAACCTCAGGTTTGAGCTTCTCCACTAGGGCAACGAGCTCGTCTTCGGAGATTAACTTGCCATTAACCCTGATACGCTCTCTCAGGGTATGCAGATGGGGTGAGGTATAGAGTCCGGTGGTATAACCGGAGACGGTAAGAACTGAAGCTACCATAGCGGCAACGCTTCCCTTACCCTTGGTGCCGGCAATGTGGACTGACCTGGCTTTAAGGTGAGGGTTGCCTAAACGCACCAGCAGCTCATCGACACGTCTCAGGTCATAATTAGCCGCTGCGTGCGGCATTGGCGTCTTTTCATAGTCGGTATAACTATCAATGTAATCTAATGCCTGCTGATAATCCATTATTATCGACCCTTTGCCCAAGCTGTTAACTGACTAAACATCGGCAATTCTATAACTGCATTTAACTTGACGCTAGTCCCCACGACTGATATTATCAGGCTATCACAAACCTAAGCCTAATCTCAAGGAGTGCAGGGTGAATTTTATTGAAAAGCTGACCAGCGCTGCTCAAAAAAATAGGAGCTTACTCTGTGTTGGACTTGACCCCAACCTGGACCTGATGCCAGATAACATAGGTATCTTTCATTTCAACAAAGCAATCATTGATGCCACTTCCGATTTAGTCTGTGCCTATAAACCAAACCTTGCTTTCTATGAGGCCTTGGGGAGTGAGGGACTGGATGCTCTGAAGCAGACGGTTGAATATATACCCGATGGGATACCTGTAATCGGTGATGCCAAGCGAGGCGATATAGGCAACACGGCTAAAGCCTATGCCAAGGCGATTTTTGTTTACTTCAACTTTGATGCCACTACGGTGAGCCCTTACCTGGGCTTTGATTCGATAGAGCCCTTCATTCAATATAGTGACAGAGGGGTTTTCATCCTGTGCCGAACATCCAATGCCGGCGCTGTTGACTTTCAGTCTCTTCACTGTGAGGTAGAGCCTGATAAGCGTCCTCTATTTGAGGTCGTCGCCCTGAAAGCCAGAGAGTGGAATATACATGGCAATATAGGTCTGGTTGTTGGTGCTACCTACCCTGAAGAATTAAGGCTGATTAGACAGAGTCATCCTGATATGCCCCTGTTAATCCCGGGCATCGGTGCCCAGGGAGGAGACCTGGCGTCCACGGTTCGCTACGGGGTTAATGCTCAGGGGGAGAGGGCAATTATCAGCTCGTCACGGCAGATTATGTATGCCTCACGGGGAAAGGACTTTGCTCAGGCAGCGCGCCAGGCTGCTTCTGAACTGAGAGACCAGATTAACTCCTATCTAAGGTAAAAAGAAATGGTTATGGAGATAAAACTGGGTGATGTGGTTCGCCTCAAGAAGAAGCATCCCTGCGGTAGCTATGAGTGGCAGGTAGTCAGACTCGGTGCTGACATCGGGATTAAGTGCCTTAAGTGCCAGCGCCATGTCCTCCTTGACCGAAGTGTGTTTGAGCGCAGGGTTAAAGCCTTTATTTCCAGAGGAGAGTAATGACTCGCCGCATTATGCACATTGACCTTGATGCCTTCTTTGTTTCCGTAGAGCAGGTACAGAATCCTAAGCTTAAAGGTAAGCCGGTGGTGGTCGGCGGCAGACCTGACCGCCGGGGCGTGGTTGCCGCCGCCTCATATGAAGCCCGAAGGTTTGGTTTACATGCTGGCATGCCACTTATCACTGCCTCTCGCCTTTGCCCCCAGGCTACCTTCATAGAGGGCAGCTTCGCTAAATATCGTGATGCTTCGCAAAAATTTATGGCTATTCTGGCTGACTTTTCGCCCTATCTGGAGCCAATAAGCCTCGATGAAGCCTATCTGGATGCAACTGGTTTTGAATCTATCTACGGCTCAATTCACCAGATGGCGGTAAACGTAAAGCAGCGAATTAAAGATGAACTGGGGCTTTGTGCCTCAGTGGGCATCGCCAGCAGCAAGGTAGTAGCCAAAGTCGCCTGTGAGCAATCAAAGCCTGATGGATTACTGGAGGTAGCTGCTGGAGACGAGCGTTCCTTCCTGGCACCATTACCCGTAGCTGAACTACCGGGAATAGGGAAAAAGACAGAGCGAGTATTAAAAGGCTTGGGCATCACTACTATAGGTGAACTAGCTATTACGCCGTTAGAAGCGCTTAAAAGCCATTTTGGTGTGTCTGGTGAGCTTCTGTATCGTTTTGCCAATGGCATTGATGATAGAAAAGTGGAGTCTCCCGGCGCTGCCAAGTCCATCAGTCGAGAGACTACCTTCGGTAAAGACACCAAAGACCGTGCCTTACTCAAGGCAACACTCCGTTATCTTGGTGAACGAGTTGGAGCCAGCTTACGCCAGCAAGGTAAGCAAGCCAGGTGTGTAACCCTAAAGCTCAGATACGCTGATTTCAAAACTATTACTTGCCGCCACACCCTGCCACAAACCAGCGATACTGACCAGACTATCTTTGATACCGGACTCCAACTGCTAAAGAAAGCCCTCTCTCAAGAAAAGCAACCAATTCGCCTCATTGGGATTGGGGTATCAAACCTGACTTCGCCGAGCAGGCAGCTGGATATGCTGGACACCTCATCCCGAAGGCAGGAGCAACTAAACCGGACTATTGACCGCATCCGCCAGAGGTATGGCTTCACTGCCATCCAAACCGGCAGAACCCTGCTACTAAAAGATATCTTCCCCACCGATAAGAACGGCTACACCCTGCAGACGCCGAGTTTGTCAAGGTAGGACAAGAAATTCATATTCTACCTAAATTGGTTTACTCTTAGTATAGATTGGTTCAATAATCACTAAGCCTTCTTTAACAAGCGGTTTCTGATTAGAGTCTATTTCGATAGTGAAAGGTAATTTAGCTTGAAAGAATGGCCCTGATATATGGAGGTCACGCCATTCAATGAGCAATGTATACTTACCCACAAGCTTTGCAACAAGGTTCAAATCCATTACAAAGCCACCCATACTGTCGGAAGAGACTGGTGGCTTGAAAAAGGTTGTTTTCTTATTATCACCTGCGACTATGTAACTATACCATCTGTGTTCACTGTCTTTAATTATAGGCTCTTCCCCACGACCAAGATAAATGTCAACATCGAGGGCAGGACCATTTCCTATATTTTCGAAAACCACTTCTAGTGCATTGGTACTCAAACCCTGAATCATCGGCCATACCACTGGCTGTGAAGCGCTAAGTCTCTGCTGCCTCATCTCCTCAGCCTGCTTTTCTGCGGCTTTACTTATGACATGTGTTCGCCATGCGTAAATGCCTGTAACGACAAATAGAGCAACCATTGAAATAGCTGTGATAAGCTGAGCATGTGTCTCGATAGAAGTTATAATATTCAACTATATACTACCTTACCCGATCTGAGTCCAGCCTCTTGTTTTTATACCCCAAAAATGACTACCTCTGTGGATTTATTATTACCTTGATGGAGTTCTTGGCGTCGGCAACAAGCTGGAAGCCGAGACCTGTCTCAGCCAGTGGCAGCCGATGGGTAATCATCTCTCGTACCTGCACCCGGCGAGACCGAATCAGTTCCAGTGCCGCTGCGTAGTCTGCCGGGCTGCCGGCATAGGAGGTGGTGAGCGTTATATCATTTCGGAAAAAAAAGTCGTTCACCGAGATAGGGATGGTGACGCCGGGATTTGTTGGGGCGAAGAAGAGAACAGTCCCTCCACGCTCCACTGACTGCAATGCCTGGTTGATGGCTGAGGTGGCGCCAGTGCACACTATTATCAGGTCAGCCAGACGACCATCGTTGACCTGACGCAGACGGGCAGGCAAGTCTTCTTCAGCGTGAAATACAGCGTCAACCCCAAACCGCTGTGCTGCCTCCAGACGGTAATCGGTAATGTCTGTTGCCACCACGCGGCTTGCCCCCAGGGCACGGGCTAGCTGCACATGGAGCAGTCCGGCAATACCGCTGCCGATAACAAGTACACAACTGCCTGGTTGCGTGTGTGCCAGCCTTTGCCCGCGCAGGACACAGGCTAGCGGTTCAATAAATGCTGCCTCCTCGAAAGATACTTCGTCGGGTAGCAGAAACACCCCGCGGTCTACATTGATGGCTGGCAACCGAAGGTATTCAGCGAAGCCACCGGGGTCAAAATTTGTCCGCCGCAGGGTATCACAAGCGGTGTGATGCCCGCTCAGGCAGTAGTAACATGTGTTACAGGGGACATGATGGGCTGCCGAGATTCGGTCGCCTTCCTTGTATCGCTCCACTCCGTCTCCCACAGCCGCAATCTGACCGCCAATCTCGTGACCCAGCACTAAAGGTGCCCGGTCAAGGCGATACCATTCCATCACATCACTACCGCAGATTCCGCTGGCTTCTACACGCACTAGAAGCTCACCAGGACCAATCTGAGGCGTAGGCATCTCCTCCAGCCGCACATCCTGGTTGTTGTACCACATTGCAACGCGCACTCTATTCCTCCCTCAGCTAATCACGACTTCTTTGGCTTTTTCACTATCGTATAGCTCTTGCGCCTCTTTTGGCGAAGCATTTTGGTGAATAATAGCCCGTATAGCCTTAATCATTGCTATCGGGAAATCATTTTGCCAGATGTTCCTTCCCAGATTTACACCGATAGCTCCTTTTTGCATGCCATCATGGACAAATTCAAACACCTGAAGCTCTGTTTCTGTTTTGGGACCACCAGCCACAACCACTGGAACGGGGCAACCCCCCACTACCTTGTCAAAGTCTTCACACCAGTAGGTTTTTACCACACGTGCGCCCAGCTCAGCCGCGATGCGACTGGCCAAGGCAAGGTAGCGAGCATCCCGTTTATCCAGCTCTTTACCCACCGCGGTAACTGCCATTACCGGTATGCCATACTTCTCACCCTCATCAACAAGCTTAGCTAGATTTAGTAATGACTCTTTCTCATAGTCACTGCCAACAAAGATAGAAATGCCTACTGCCGTAGCATTAAGGCGGATAGCGTCCTCCATAGAGGTGCTGATTCCTTCATTAGCCAGGTCTTTCCCAACCATACTAGTGCCGCCGGATACCCTGAGAATAACCGGTCTCGTGTTGTCGGGGTCTACCGATGAGCGTAACACGCCCCTGGTAATGAAGATTGCATCAGCGTAGGGCAGGAGTGGTTCAATAGTTTGGCGCGGTTTTTCCAATTTTCTAGTAGGCCCCTGAAAGTATCCATGGTCTACTGGTAAGAACAGAGCATGCCCATCCGATTGGATTAGTTGTGCCATACGGTTTGCCATTCCCCATTCCATGTTAATGACCTCCTTTTATTCGATCTGTCTTCATATCTCAAGTTTAGGCAACTGGCTCCAAGATTGTCAAACAAACTTACAGAATGTTGAAAGTTGACCAAGTAATGGCTATAATAAAGCCCATCTAAGGGAGGAGATTTTCAGATGCCATCATATGCTTATTTCCAGAAGCAGTTTGTCCCATTATCCGAAGCTAAGGTGGGAATTATGACCCATTGCCTTCATTATGGTACAGCTGTCTTTGAGGGTATCCGCGGTAATTGGAATAACAAGCAAAAACAGACTTATCTCTTCCGCCTCAAAGAACACTATGAGCGGCTGCACAATGGCTGTCATATCCTCAAGATTGACCTGCCCTATACCGCTGATGAGTTATGCCAGATAACAGTTGAACTGGTAAGAAAGTGTGATTTCCGAGAAGATATTTATATCCGCCCCGTGGCTTATAAGAGTTCCGAAGCCTTAGGCGTCCGTCTTCATGACCTGGATTGTGATTTCTCGGTCTTTGCTTTCCCCTGGGGGCGGTATCTGGATGTAGATAAAGCCAGATGTTGTGTCTCTTCCTGGCGGTGCCCCAAGGAAGTGCCACGGGCTAAACTTACCGGACTTTATATCAGTAATGCCCTGGCTAAAACAGAGGCTATTGAGAGTGGCTTTGATGAGACAATCATGCTTGACTCAGATGGTTATGTTGCTGAAGGAAGCGGTGAAAATATCTTTCTGGTTATAGATGGTAAGCTGGTGACTCCAGCCAGTTATAATAGTATTTTGGTGGGAATTACCCGCAATACAATAATAAAGCTGGCTGAAAATGAGCTGGGTATAGAAACGATAGAAAGAACTATTGAGCGCTGTGAACTGTACACCGCTGACGAGTGCTTTCTCACCGGCACTGCTGTCCACATAACCCCGATAGCCGAAATAGACCACTATAAGATAGCTGATGGCGAAATTGGTGAAATAACGAGGAAGTTACAGCAGCTTTATTTCGAGGTAATACTGGGCAACAACCCAAAATACCTTGACTGGTGCACACCTGTCTATACAGAGTAAGCTCAGCAATGAGGGCTGTCTTTTATTAACCCCAAAACGGTCATTCACTAACGCTTGGGCCCTAGCGACCTCAGTACACAGATGACCTGGCAGCTTGCCTCCAGAGTGGTAGTGTAATTGTAGGCTTCTTCAAGTAGTTGACCAATAGCGAAGCTACCGTGACCGTGAACCATAACAATCCTGTGTTGCTTTAATGCCTGGGCAATTATATCAACCAGACCTCCTATCTTCACTTCCATATGCCAACCCAGGACCGGAACCTGGTTCACTATAGACAAGCCTTCAACATCACTGGGCACAATCTCAGTCTCACCCAGTGATAAGGCAATAGCATGAGAGGGATGGGCATGAATAATGGCTAATGCTGGGGTTTCTTGATAGATAGTCCGATGGGCAGCTAATTCAGTTGAGGCTAGTGGAGTAAACCGGTCATTTTCACTTACCCCGGTCTCTATTAAATCATGCTCCTCCAAACAACCAAGCCGGCAACCACGACGGGTAATGATTATACGGTCTCCCAGTCTGATACTAAGATTCCCACTATGAGAAGAGACAAGCCCCTGGCTAAAAAGGTCATGCCCAACACTCTGAAACTGAGCTAAAATCATCGCTTCCTCTTCGGTCGTCAACGCCCATGGTAGTATTGGCTCAGGCTGTGGCTAATTTACACCCATTTTGAATAAAAATCAACTACACTAACTGCCGGATGACAGCGATAACTCTGCCTTGAATCTCAACATTATCTGGCTTGGCATATATAGGTTTCATCTGGTTATTTGCCGGCTGGAGTCGTATCCGACCTGGCTCGGCATAGAATTTTTTCAGTGTAGCCTCCTTTTCTGCCTTAAGCCATATTGCTGCCATCTCTCCATTCTCTACCGTATTCACATACTGCATCAATACCATATCACCGTCATTAATCAAGGCATCTACCATTGACGAGCCCTTGACCTTCAAAGCATAAACCCCTTCCCTACCCCGGGTCAAGCCTTCAGTTACCTCCAGGGTCTCCGATGAAGCCGTTACATCCCAGATATCGGAATCAGGCACTGGTATCGGCTCACCAGCAGCTATCTGACCGATAACTGGAACTTGGACTCGAGATCGCTGACCAAGAGACCCGGCCAGCAGTTCGATACCACGCGACACCTCAGGGTGGCGGCGGATATACCCCTGCTTCTCTAATATATTCAGATTATAAGCCGCAACCGATGTCGAGCTAATCCCACACCCGCCTACTATATCCCTGATACTGGGTGGATAACCTTTATCTGCCAGGAAACGGCGAATAAAATCAATTATGTGCTGCTGTTTATATGATAATTCCTTCATCCTTCACCCGATAAGCCTAATCCCAAGCCACCCTGCTTATCAAGGATGGAACGAACATTTGTTCTATAAAAACTCTACACTAAATAAGTTTTTTTGTCAATACCCATGACATTTTTACTTTACATTGACGCAATTGAAGAAGCAGCGAACTTGACAGCTTGGCTCTAGACTGAAGTATAATTTGCTCGTGGGTCGCTGGGGAATCGTCTAGCGGTAGGACAGCGGACTCTGGATCCGTAAAGGAAGGTTCGAATCCTTCTTCCCCAGCCAAATTTTTGTGGCGCATTCGTCTAGTGGCCTAGGACACCTCCCTCT
>CAZFRL010000025.1:0-24037 GCA_964521325.1 uncultured Dehalococcoidales bacterium
ACCCTGATTCTTGACCACCACCTGATGCGCTCCAGAAAAGGGGAGCAGTGGCTGGACTATGTCTCTCCTCTTACCAAGCATAAGGTTATTTGTGCTGCTGACTTTATGGGGCTCCGCCGCAATCTGCTTGAGGCTGAACGGGTTTTTTGGTACAAGAGGCTACCGGTTCCTGAGGGCTGGCATCAAGCCTATGCTCGTGGCGAAATAGATGTGGTCTCTGACTGGTCTCATAAGGTGGTATGATTAGAGTGAGATGAAGCTTATTAGTGCCTGTTTATTAGGGATAAGGTGTGCTTGGAGCGGCGATGACAAATATAAGAACCAGCGTGCCATTCAACTTTCCAAGGTTGAGAGTCTGATTCCTGTCTGTTCTGAGCAACTGGGAGGGCTGTCTACTCCCAGAGCGTCTCAAGAAATCCAAGGCGGCACAGGGGAGGGTGTCCTTGATGGCAAATGCAAGGTTCTGAATAAAAACAGAGAGAATGTTACCAAGGAATTTATCAGAGGAGCCGAGGAAACCCTAAAAATTGTCCGGCAGCTTAATATCAAGGAATTTATAGCTAAGTCTGGAAGTCCATCATGTGGTTGTAGCCAGATATATGATGGCTCATTTTTAGGCAGATTGATAGATGGCGATGGGGTCACCACTGCGCTACTGCGAAGAAACGGTATCAGAATTATAGCAGAGGAAGATTTATAGCTCGCCTTGAAACAATCCTAGGCAGCGCATCCTAAACCATTCATAATTCTACCATTGCTGAGGCCTACTTCAGTTTGAGGGTGAAGTCCAACTAGCTATAATCGGGTTGCGTCAAGGTGAAAGAGGGAAAGCAGAGGAGAGGCTATGAAGAAGATAGGTATCCTAGGCGGAATGGCTCCAGAGTCAACAGTAGAATATTATCGTATTATCACCACTCTTTGTCGTCAAAGAGGAATGGGGTACCGCTATCCAGTGATTATTGCATATAGCCTGAACTTTCATGAGTTTATTACTCTAGTGGAATCAGGGAACCTGCCAGAGGTGATCAATCTCCTTTGTGAAGTAATCAATTCACTGTCTAACGCAGGTGCGGACTTTACCTTTATAGCGTCAAATACACCACACCTAGTTTTCAAGTGGCCGCCAGGTCACCCATCCCGCTTTTGAGCATCGTTGAGGAGACTGGCAGAGTGGCAAAAAACTCAGGATTTACCAGAGTGGGTTTGTTCGGCACAAAATTCACTATGGAAGCTGACTTCTACAGCAATATTCTCTCGACCAAATACAGCATATCAGTGGTTACTCCTAGAAAAGCCGACCAAGGCTATATCCACTGCAAAATCATGACCGAGCTTGTAAATGACTGTATTGTTGATGAAACCCGGCAAGAACTGTCAAGGATTGCCAGAAAGATGGCCGACAAAGAACATATTGGAGCCCTGATATTAGGGTGCACAGAATTACCACTGATTCTCTCTGAAGAGGTTGTTGGCATCCCAGTTCTTGATACCACTAGAATTCATGCCGAGGCCGCCTTAAACTTTTCTCAATCCAGCAATTTTCAGGAGCAAAGTCAGATTTAAATCTGCCCCTCGTTGAACAATTTATCTCAAAGTGACCCTCTAGTCAAGCATTCGCTTGCCTTAAATTCCATATCACTTCGAAGAAATGGCGTGTCCACTCGTTGGCTATCTTCCGGTTTGCGCAGAAAACTATGCGAAGATGTGGGTGAAGGGCATATAGCTCGGCAATCGCTTTAGCACAGAAGCCGGGATTGTAATGGTGCACCTTCTTGGGATTTAGAAAATCGGCATAGGGGGCTTCGATTACCAGGGCATGGTTATCTTGGGCCGCCAGCTCGGCAAGCCTCTGGTGCAGCACCGGCATAGTTCCGAAGTCAGCCAGCAGGTTATCCAGTGTCTTACGCTCCACTAGTGCCAGCATCTTATCTCCATCCACGAGCGCATAGTCACCACCAGAGATAGCACCGCGCTCAGTTACGGCACTGGGGAAACGCCAAGGGTACTTCTCGTTGCTGTGTATGCGAACAACCAACTCGGTCTTGCTGTGGCGTGACACGAGTCTAAAGGTAGGACGGTGCTGCTCGATGGACTTCTGGGTTAGCCAGAAGATTTGCTCGTAGCTCTCTGCCGGTCGGCCCTTGTAGGACTTCTTCAGAAAGAGGAAATCGCACCGCTTATAGCGCTTGCGGTCTAACACAATGGAGATACGGCGACCGCGCTCATTGAAGGCAACGATATCCACCCGCTCCAGCTCTTCCAGTACCTCGTTCGGTGCTGGCGGCTCATCTTCACGCAAGCAGAAAATGTGCCTGCCTGCCGCTGGCCACCGGTCTTGGGTACGTAGCACCAGCCACGGCTTAACCCCTCTTAAAATCTGGAGACGGTAGGGGAAGCGGTCGTTCGGGGTTCGCTCTAGAATCCAGGTTCCTTTTCCCACTGTGATGATTATACCGCAGAATATGTGGCATCTTGAAGTGAAAACCCTTAATAAGTCGAGTTTATGATGAACTTTTCATCGAAGTGTTAGATCGAAATAAGGGCCCACATTTAACTGCGATAACCTCCTGAAGTATGATATCATTGAGTCAGATGGTACCATTATTCTCAGGCATTGCCGGGAGAGTTTTATGAGTAATGACAGCGTGGCTGAACTTAGCACTATATGGAATGAAGCCAAGGGTCATATTGAACAAGGTAATTATGAAAAGGCCATCGAGATATATAGGTATATTCTACTCAGGTATAGTGACAACGATATTGCTGTCGAGTATGCAAGTGCCTATCTCGGTGATATTTTCCTTAGGCTAAGGCAGCTTGATCTCTCGGAGAATCATATTAAAAAAGCCATCAGTTATAATCCCGAGAAGCCTAGCTACCACTACATACTTGGATTTACTTATTCCATAAAATGTAAATGGACAGAGGCAATTCGGGAGTTTGAAGTGACGGTTGACAGAGAGCCTGATAACGGTGAATACCTACGTGGATTAGGATGGGCTTTCTATAGTAGCGGCAATAAAATGAAGGGCTTGGCATACCTTCATAAAGCAATTGATCTCTCGCCAACTAACGTAAATATATTAACCGATCTGGCGGTTGCTTACTTATCATTGGGTAACATCGATAAGGCTAAAAAGTATGGGGAAAAGGCAGTGCAAAATAAGCAGATATATTCCCTTCACGATGGGTTATATATTAATAGGGGAAGATATTATAACAATAATATCTTCGGGCTTTGAGGAAGGAGGTGTCCGTCAACAACAAAGCGCTGAAATATTCAATTTCTCACTAGTTAAGCGAATGCTGAGTTCCCCTACCGAGGATACGTTTAGCTAATGAGATGCCCAATAATCGTGAACTTTGCGCAATTCCTGGATGTAGAATTTATCTTTATCATTTCCAAAAATAAGCCTAATGCTCGACCCAACGTAAAGAAGCCTTGTCCAGGCATAAGACTTTCCTTGTGAGCGACTACCGCCGATATCATTGGCCGGTCTAGTTCCTGTTCATGTCCGGCTTATATCAGTCACCAACCCGTACCCGGCCCCAAATGGCTACTACCCGCGCTAATGAATCGATGCTATCCGACTCCGTCTCGACACCTTTGCGAAAGCAAAGCTTCATGTAATTGCTTAGTACCAGTGCACCGACACTCTCAATAGCAGAACGGACGGCTGCCAATTGAGTCACCAAGCTTTCACAGTCACGGCCATCAACGATCATTTTCTCAATACCGCGAACCTGCCCTTCAATCCTTCTCAGGCGTTTCAGCAACATCTCCTGTGATATTTCTTGTTCAGCCATTGCGCCCTCCAAAATTTCGTTTTAGCTATTGATATGCCATACCCCCATAGGGTATAATATCAGACCGCAATGCCACCCACATTTTATCACATACAGTATGTTAGGCAATAGTCTCTGTAACTCTTGCGCAAAGGAGGCAACGATGGTTGAATTTGAGCCAAAGATAGTCGGTTTCTTCTGCAACTGGTGCTCCTATGCTGGTGCTGACCTTGCTGGCACTTCTAGGATTCAATATCCACCCAATATCAGGGTAATCAGGGTGATGTGCTCTGGAAGAGTAAGCGACCTCCTCACATTAAAGGCGTTTGCTGCCGGGATCGATGGGGTTCTAGTTGCTGGCTGCCACCCAGGAGACTGCCATTACCAGAAGGGCAACCTCAGTGCTAGGAGAAGGGTTACCGGCTTAAAACCTTTCCTTGATGCCTTAGGCATTGGTAAAGACAGGCTCAGGCTGGAGTGGATCTCAGCCTCTGAGGGGCAGAAGCTAGCTGAGACGGTTAAAAGTTTTACCCAAACTATAAAAGGGCTTGGACCGAGTCCATTCAATAGGAGGCGAAATGAGCATTGAGTATGCACCTACGATATGTCCCTACTGCAGTTGTGGTTGTGGCATCTACCTGGTCGTCAAAGACGGCAGGATAATCGGGCGGGAGCCGTGGAAGGAGCACCCTGTCAATGAAGGCGCCAACTGCCCTAAGGGAAAGAATGCCTACCACTTCCTCTACAGCGATGAAAGGCTTAAGATGCCGCTAGTGAGAAAGAATGGGACCTTTCAAGAAACCCCTTGGGATGAGGCGCTTGACCTCGTTGCCACTAAATTGAAAGAGGCCACCCCAGAGAACTCTGGCTTTCTAGCTTCGTGTAAGAATACCAACGAGGAATCATATGTAATACAGAAGTTTGCCCGGGTGGTAATGGGCACTAATAATGTGGAGTGCTGTTGTAGGTTATGCAATTCCCCTTCGGCGGCTGCCCTCGGTCCGGCAGTCGGTTCTCCGGTAATGCAAACCTCTCAGCCTGAAATTGAGCTTGCCGACTGTATCTTCCTTGCTGGTACCAATCTCAAGGAGACTATGCCCCTGATGGCTCGGAGGGTGCTTAGAGCAAAAGCTAAGGGAGCCAAGGTGATTTGTACCGACCCTAGGAAAACAGCTACAGCCAGGTATCTGGGTGACATTCATCTGCAACTCAAAGTGGGTACGGATGTAGCCCTGATTAATGCCATGATGAGTATTATTCTTGCTGAAGGGCTGGAGAACAGGGCGTTCATAGCATCAAGAGTTGCGGGATTTGATGAGCTACGAAGTTCCCTATCAGCGGTGGACTTAAAGCAGGCGGAAGAAATTACCGGGGTACCGCTGGAAGAGATTAAGGAAGCGGCAATCACTTACGCCAAGGCGCAGAGAAGCTGTATCATCTATGGTCAGGGTATATGTGAACATACTGTCGGCACAGACAACGTCAAGGTTCACAGTAATCTAGCCCTTCTTACTGGGCACATCGGCAAGCCAGGAACCGGGGTAAATTCAATGAGAGGGAATACAAATGGCGAGGGCGCCGGCGACATGGGTAGTCTGGCTGTTTTCTATCCCGGACTTGTGCGCGTGAGCGAGGAGGTAGCAAAAAACTTTGAGAATATGTGGGGAGTGGAGAACCTGCCCGCGAAGCCTGGCCTCACCTTTATTGAGATGTTGTATAAGTGTCCTTACCTCTATCTTGTAGGGACAGACCCCATGATGGTTGTTCCCGATGTTAATAACCTGAGAAAGGCTCTGCAACAGGCTGATTTTTTGGTAGTTCAGGACATATTCCTTACCGAGACGGCTAAACTCGCCCATGTAGTCTTGCCAGCAGCACCCTGGGTAGAGAAGGAAGGAACCATTACCTATGTAGACCGGAGGGTGCAAAAGGTGGATAAGGTCGTTAACCCTCCCGGTGAGGCTAAGCCTGACTGGTTAATTATATGCCAGTTAGCCGAAAGGATGGGCTACAAGGATAAATTCAACTTCACCTCTGCCGGGGAGATATTTGAGGAGATTAGAAGCTGTGTTCCCGACTTTCACGGGATAACCTACGAACGGCTTAAGAAGACAGGAGGGATTTACTGGCCATGCCCTTCGGAGGACCACCCGGGCACGCCCACCATGTATTTGGAGAAGTTCAATACGCCAGACGGTCTGGCTCGCTTTCAGCCAGCCGAATTCAAGCCACCAGCGGAATTACCTGATAAAGAGTATCCCTATGTTTTAACTACAGGAAGAACTATCTTTCACTTTGATGGTGGGTCAATGAGCCTGAGAACTCCTAAGCTCATCAATGAGATTTCTCAGAGCTTCATTGAGGTTAACCCGCAGGATGCCATCAAGGCAGGGGTCAAGAATAATGATACTGTCATCTTGAAGACAAGGCGGGGCAGTATTGAAGCCAAAGCCAGAGTGACCAGTAACGTGCCACCTGGACTGCTATTTACCACCTTTCACTTTCCCAATTCTGGTGGTAATGTCCTGGCAAACCCAGTTCTCGACCCCGCTGCCAAATGTGCCGAGACTAAGGTATGCGCTATAAGAATGGAGGTGAGGCAATGAAAGGCGACATGTATATTGCCTATTCCTCAGATAAGGAAATAGTGGAAAAAGCTGAATATGGCGGTGCGGTTACTTCACTGCTCAAATTTGCCCTGGAGAGCAGGAGAGCGGACGCTGTGCTTGCCATCAAGGCAAGGGATGGTAACAGATATGATGGTATACCTGTCCTCATCACCGAACCAGAGGGGGTGCTAGAGACGGCGGGGTCATTGCATTGCACCTCGCCTAATATCGCCCGTTTTCTCAAAGAGTACCTGGATGGTGCTTCTAACCTCAAGATAGCTGTGGTCGTCAAGCCCTGCGATGCTAAGGCAATTATTGAGCTTGCCAAGAGAATCCAGATTAACCTTGATAACCTACTCCTCATAGGTGTGAACTGCACTGGTACCTTGCCCCCGGCACAGGCTAAGATAATGATGAAAGAGGAATTTGAAGTAGACCCCGCCGATGTCGTCGCTGAGGACATTGAAGACAATAAATTGACAATCAGGTTAAAGGATGGGACAGAGAAGGAGAAGGATTTGGCAGAGTTGGAGGAAAGAGGATATGGGCGGCGAGAGAACTGCCGGAGGTGCGAGACCAACATTCCGATAATGGCCGATATAGCCTGCGGCAAGTGGGGAACTACACATAAAAATACAACTTTCATTGAAGTGTGCGCAGAAAGGGGGTCTGACTTTATCGAAGCGGCAATTGAAGCTGGCTATATTAAAGTAGAAGAACCAAGTGGCGATGCCAAAGAAACCAGAAAGAAGAAGGACGAAGCAGCAATAGAACTTGCGCAGCAATGGCAGGAGAAGGATTTCACTAGCCTTAGAGAAATGGGTAACGATGAGAGATTCGGTTATTGGTTTGGTCAGTTCAACCAATGCATCAAGTGTTACGGCTGCCGGGATGCCTGTCCCATCTGCTACTGCAAGGATTGCTATCTGGAGGCGGACAGAGGCCTGGTGCCTCCGGGGGAAATCCCACCCGACATTATGTTCCCCATGGTAAGAATCGCTCATGTTATGGACTCCTGTGTTAATTGTGGACAATGCCAGGATGCCTGCCCCATGGAGCTGCCCCTTGCCCGCTTGACATTCCTGCTGAATAGGGAACTGGCTGGCATTTTTAAGTACGAGCCTGGAATGGATGTAGGTGAGCTTCCTCCGTTAAGGACAGTCACTGACGAGGAGTCAAGTCTCAGCGAGGTTGAAGTCGCCTTTTAGCAGTACACATACGTAGCCACTCTAAAGCATAGGCTGATTAATAGTCACAGGCGTGAGGAAAGAGAGAAAGCTAGGGCTTCGTTGCTTTGTAATTCAGATTTCAGGCGAAGCTGGGCAATATTAGGCAGCAACCAATAATATCTATTTGGCAAGATTCGCCTATATTAGCTAAACTGCGGCAGAGAGAACTGCTCAAGGGCGAATGTGGGGACTGTTCCTATAGAGGAACTTGTTCCGGGTGTCGGGGCAGGGCCTATGAAGAAACCGGTGACATGATGGCTGCTGACTCAGGTTGTTGGCTTGCGCCTCAGTCCTAGTAAATAGGCCAAACCTATTTTCGCTGAATCGTTGCGTCTCGATAACAAGATTTACCATATTATATCATTTCGTCTACCACTTTGCACAATTTTATGGGCCAAAACCGAGACTTTTGTCAATCCCTTTTGCTAAAATATCTACCATTGTGTACGATTGTCTACCATTGTGAACCGAGGGAAAATACGGTTGATTGCTAAGATTGGAGAGTGATTTGCCCAAAGAACTAGCTGACTTCCTCCCTCAAATGTCTAAAGAGAGGGGCTTATCGTTACGGAGGCTATCTATGAGTTCCGGGCTCAGCCCAGCGACGGTTCACAATATCATCAAAAGAACATACCAGCCGACCCTATTTTCACTGAATCGGCTGGCAGACTATCTTGGTGTCAGAAGAGAATATCTGTGGCAGTTAGCTGGTTTACTCGAGGATATGGACTACGGTGCTAAAACTACATTTGGTGACCCCCAACTGAAGTTTCATTTCGCCCGGCTTGATAAGCTACCTAAGCCAGCCAGAAATCTAATGATTAGCATTATTGAAGCGGTAATAATCTTCCTTGAGACAGGTGGAATAGAGAGTTAGGTGAGCCCCCTTCGCGAGAGTCTGGAAAGGGGTCTATTAGTGAGTGCTTCAATTGCAGCGGTAGCCATGTGATTGTCCTGGTGCTGCGAATTATAGTAATTCAATGAAGTCCCCAATACTTATATCCACAGTGCGAAGGATAGCTCACAGTGTGCCCCAGTCTAACTAATCGTGTCTAAGGATAGTGACTGGCCTGCGCCCCGGAAACCACATCCTTGCATTTGTGGGAAACAATGGGGGCAATCTGGACCGTAGCTATGTTTATGCTATAGTGCGAAGACACCTGAAATTAGCCGGCGTTGACAAGGGTAAGCGAGGTCCCCATATCTTGAGGCATACCTTCTGCACCAGGCTACATCAGAAGGGAGTGGCACCATTCACCGTAAAAGACCTGGCCGGTCATAAAAGTCTTAACACAACCATGAGGTATATTAAGATTGAGAATAAGGGGCAGGCCGAAGCCCTTGACGGACTGGAGTTTGGCGCAGCCATCGTGTCACCGGTTTTCTATACCTGAGCCTGGCATAACCAACCCTTAGGAGGAAGGCAAGGTAAATCTGAGTAGGTACCCGCTTAGTTACCAGCATTTAACAGTTCGTCAGATTAGTATATGGAATAACCAAAGGAGATGGCTCCGGCTACAATAGGAGGGTGTAGCCTGCAAACACCAAATCTAAAGTAGGAGGAGCCATCACAAATGGAGAATACAGCAGCCAGGAAACGAAAGCAAGTACCTGAAGGATACTTGATTATAGGGGTTGACCCTAAAAGCTGCTAGATTTGGGGATAATCATATTTGAAGAAGGTGGGTGATGAGTCTCTTAAACCTTCGCTAAGTGAACCGACCATCCCCTTCTCATAGCTGCCAAGGGCTACAACTCGGTTACTATACGGAGACATTTTTCATAGAAAACTCCACTGGATACCCGCCAGCTTGCTGGGGGGTAATTCACTGAACAATACATCGGATTGGGTTACACGATAAACTGAAACTCCATATTTACCATCGATTTTTCACTTACAATGTATAATTATGCTCACGTGCTTCACGCAGGTTGGCGGCTATGCAACTCCTAGTGGGGCGATGATGACGCTGATAAAGATGGCGAAGCACCAAGCTAATTAGGGGGGGAGAGGGGGTGACCGGGGTAGTTAGTCAGAAACATTAGCACAGCACTGGCAGTCCGGCCCACCTAATAATGCTAGGCACATAGATAGTATAGATAGAATAGAATTGATGGCTTCAACCCGGTTCCGTGGGCTGAGGTCTCCGCCTGATTTTGACATAGCCCAACTCCCGGGGTATCTGTAGCTTATGGGTATGGTACGGAAATACTGTCGGTGCGCAGAGGTGGCTTGTCGGCTACAGGCTGCCGGCCTTGTCTTCCGTCACTGGGACCATCACCGAAGTGGTCTCGGCTGCCTCTTTGCCAAAGGGAAGGTACACACTGTGAAAACATTCGCCACCGCTTTTTGGGGGTCCTATTTTTGGCTCTCAGCGGGTCAGTTATTTTCCAACTGACTAGCTCGTGGAGCGCGGCAGGCGTGGAACAAATCGTTCCGACTGTCCGGATACACAGACGGACTGGCGCAAACCTTAGCTTGCCTGCGACAGGCTCTATTTAGCTAACAGAAATAGCTAACAAATAGCTAACCAACGTAGCGGGACAGGACAACACCAAAAGGTATTTTAGCTTCAAAAGGGCTTTGGCCCGACTAACACAAAGGTTCTAATTTGAACGTAAAACCACTGTTTGGGACACCTAGTAGCAAATCCGGTATGCGCTACCAATTGAGTTTGAAAGGGCATAGCTAAATAGGCTGTGCCTTGCCCTTGCCCAGCGATTATACCTGTAGATGAGTTCAATTTTTATTAAACCAATGTGGGTCGCCTGCCTGCCCAGGGTAAGGCTTGTTCAAAGGCAGCCGCTGCCCTCAATACTGTGACATCATCGAAGCGCTTGCCAACAATCTGGAGGCCAATAGGCAAGCCATCATCTGTCCAGCCGCAGGGAACGGAAGCTGCTGGCTGTCCGGTTATATTAAATGGATAGGTAAATGCCATCCAGCTCAAAGGTGATACCCTGCTCCCGGCAATTTCTCTTGGTCCGTAGCTATCAAGCTCAAAAGGTGGCACGGCAACCGTTGGGGTTAGCAACAGGTCATACTTGTCAAAAAAAGGCAAAATTCCGTCCCAGTATTCCGACAGCTCGAAACTATCCTTGGCATATTCTATTGCTGATTTATTCTTGTTCCGCTCGATAAAACGAACCAGACCGGGGTCAATTCGGTCTCCCCACTCTTCCATCTTATCTTGCAGGGCTGCCCCCAGCCTGACACTAACATAACTGGAGTAGGCCTTTTCTGGGCTGCTGACCTCAGGGCTAGCTGCCTCTACGGTAGAGCCTAAGGTTGCCCAAGCATCGACCGCCGCTTCTGTTATCTTCAAAACCTTGGGGTCGGCAATAGCCTGTCCAAGGTCTTGGCTCCAGGCAATTCTTAGCCCCTTTAAGTCTCCACCAGGAAACGGCAGGTAGCGTAATCCTGTGTCGGGTAGAGAAAAGCGGTCTCTATCATCTCTGCCGGCGATGACCTCCATTGCTAGAGCTGCATCCTTGACAGTTCGGGTGATAGGCCCGATATGAGATAGGGTTTCCCATCCTGGAAAGCCTGGGTACTGGGGCACGCGACCAAAGGAGGGTTTGAAACCAAAAACACCGCAGAAACTGCTGGGGATGCGTATCGAGCCACCACCATCGCTGCCGATAGCCAGTGAACCCATGCCTAGAGCTACTGAGGCAGCAGCCCCTCCGCTAGAGCCTCCCGGCGAGAGTTCTAAATTCCACGGGTTGCGGGTGGCACCAAAAAGCGGATTGTTGGTTATTGCCGCCCAACCGAGTTCGGCAGTGTTCGTTTTTCCGATAATAATACCTCCAGCCGCTTTTATGCGTTCGACGACTATGGCACTCTGTTGCGGAATGAAGTTTTCGTAGATCTTGGACCCACCCGTAGTCCGGATGTCCTTTGTAAAAATTAGGTCCTTGATTGATACCGGGACACCATGAAGAGGCCCTAATTTCTCTCCCCTCATCACTGCCGCTTCTGCCTCAATGGCTTGCTGTCTAGCGCTCTCAGCTACTAGCGTGCAGTATGCATTGACTTTAGGATTTAGCTCCTCGATGCGATATAGAATAGCGTCCATTACTTCCACCGGAGAAAGCTTCCTGGTTTTTACTGCGTCTGCCATTTTGACCACGGACATCCAGCAAATTTCGGAATTATCCATAATGCCCTCCTTTATTAGCCGCGACTTTTGATAATTCTGGTCGCTGGTACCAGCCTGCGCTTTACTGTTCCTGGATTATAAGATTACGTGTAATCGCTTTGGATTTCCCCTCTTTACTAATGCAGAATTGTAAACACTTCTATTCGGAATGGCAAGGAGATAACAATGTGACGGAATGTGTAATTGTAGGCTGTGAAATAGTGCATTTTCAGGTTATGGTTTCTTAACGATCCAGTATGGTAATATTACAATCAATGCTAAGATTGATATATGAATAACATGAGCGTAATGACCAGAATCGGTTTCTAACCAAGATGGCTAGTAAAGACTGCTTAAATAGTAACAGGAGGTGATGCTGATATATGAAACGGGAGATAGCGCCAAAGCCAGACTGGCTCAAACCATTATATCCGTGGCAACAGCGAGCTATCATAGTGAACGGGCGAACTATGGCCTATTTGGATGAGGGTGACAATAAAGCGCGGCCAGTATTGTTACTACACGGAAACCCCACATGGAGCTTTCTTTATCGGGACTTTATCAAGCCACTTACGCAAGCTGGCTATCGGGTGATTGCTCCTGACTGGATTGGTGCTGGCTATTCAGATCATCCACGAATCGATGCTGCATTTACAATGGCACATCATATTGCAGATCTAGTGTCCCTCATCGACCAACTCCAATTGTGCAGCTTTGTAATCGTCGGACAGGATTGGGGCGGACCACAAGGTGTAGGTGCTGCCCTGCAACGAGTGGAACGGCTGGTAGCACTTGTCCTAATGAACACCTGGCTTTTTACAGGCTATGTTGGCCGTTTCCATTCTTCACCTCGACCATGGACTACCTGGCATAGCCCACTGATTGGTCAGTATTTCACGAAGCGTCTAAAAGTGCTTTCGCAACATGGTCCGTCAGTGACCACGCAACGTGGCATGACAGAGAATGAAGCCCGGGGTTACCATCATGTGTACGATGAGCCAGACTCTGATCATGTTGTGCTTACATGGCCTCGCACTATCCCTATGCGTGAGGGTGACCGCGGTTGGGATGATATGCTTGCCATCGAACGTCGGTTACCCGAACTGGCCCAGATTCCCACTATCCTTCTCTGGGCACCTGAGGATAATGTCTTCCCAATCGAATATGCCAATCGACTAAAGGAGTTGCTACCCCATGCTGAAGGCCCTATTACTTTCGACAGGGCAGCTCACTACCTTCAAGATGATAGAGGCGCCGATCTTGCTCGTGCCATCGTCAAATTTCTCAATCGGACTGTGGGGAGGTTATTATGAAATTTATTAAGCCAACTACTGAAGAATTATCTTACCTCCGTGCTGACCCGCTACTATGGGAACAGGAACTAGACGTATTTCCAGAAGTTGCAGAAGCTATTGAGCAGGCTACTGGTATACGCGCTGGCCGCGTCTACTGGCAGTCAGAGCACAATCATCTATACGCCTTAGAACTCGCTGACTTTGGCCGCAGGCATCCTTCAATGGCAATCGTCTACGGTTTCTGGGATCGCTACGAGCCACGTCCACCTGAAGATGAAATCGATGCTGATCTGTTCAGGCTAATGCTATGGGTAGCTGAAATCACCAAGAGTCTAGACCCTAGAGATATTGAGAAAGTCGAGTGGTTCGCTCGTGAACAGATGAAGTAGGGTTATACCAATTAATCCTATAGTTTGATACCGTGCAAGCTCAGTAAAGGCCAGTAATAGATAGCTCGAAGAAGGTTCCCACACCCTGGTGTGGAATAATCTTTTTTAGTGGATCTGAATATCAGCAGATGCGACATTTAGGCGGCCTTTAGCTAATTAGTTGCACCAAGCTGTTAGGTGACGTTTCATCGACTCATTGTAGAGAATATCCATTTACGAGGATCATATTGGTCCTCGTTGCTAGGAACCGATACTGAGCGATCTTCTGGTATTGCTTAGACTGGTACCATGCCACAGCTAAATCCCCGGACGGAAACTCCAGTACTACAGTCCGTACTTGTGGCCATTCCCCTTCCAGAACCTCTGCGCTGTCCGTGGCGACTAAGATTCGACCGTCAAAGGGTTGGAGAGCATCCATGAATCCTGATCGATACTTCTCATATTCTTCTGGATCGTGAACCTTTACTTGCGCAATAATGTAACCAGACATTTGGTCTCCCAAATCTATAGTGTTAACTATTGGTCATAATAACCTGTTACAGTAAGATTTACAAGGATCCTAAGCGTCATTATGCTTGTAGCTACCTCTGATAGATATCTTCAACCACAATTCGAGTTGTAAATAAACAACAAAGTTAATACTCTGAACAGGATTATAGCGATAGCTGGCCTATTGCACTTTTTAGCGGAATGTGCAGTCTTACATCCCCATAGTCTCATTCTCCTTGCTCCTATAGAACTACCTGGGTTAAAATGGAGACCATAGATAAATCATGTGCACAGTCTATGGAGGTAGTGGATGTCTCGTATTCCGATGGTGCAGGAGGAGCAAGCACCACCCGAAGTAACAGAGGTATATAGCAAGATCGAAGAGAGTGGAGCCAAGCTTCTCAACCTGTATCGAGTATTGGCTCATGAACCTAATATATTGCGCAATTTTCTGCGGCTTGGTGGCACGGTTGCTTGTGCCGTTTCAGGTCGACATAGATACCCATTAGATAAGCTCAACGCAGGAACTCACCGGGCGTAACGGTTAACCTGTTGAGCAATTGCTCCTATCCACAAGCCTAAATCCATGGTTTAAATAAGAGGAGGCTGGAATGCCAAGGCAAGAAATGCTGTCTTATCTATTTAGCCCTTCTTCAGTGGCGATAATAGGGGCTTCGGAAGCGGAGGGCAAAATAGGAAATACCTTCCTCAGGAGTTTTTTGGAAGGGGGCTTTGATGGAAAGCTCTACCCGGTTAACCCGGTGTCGAAGGAGGTAATGGGGTTGAAATGCTACCCGGATATCCTGAGTATTCCGGGGGAAGTAGAATTGGTGATTATAGCTTCGCCGATTCACACCATATTAGATGTCATAAACGGCTGCATTAAAAAAGGGGTTAAAATCGTCATAATGGTGGGAGTCGGCTTTGGAGAAAGTGGGGTTAGGGGTAGGGCTTTGGAGGCTGAGGTTGTAAAAATTGCCCGGGGTGGAGGATTAAGGATTTTAGGTCCCAATACTATGGGGCTGTTTTGCCCACACTCTCGGATAAATACACTCATGCCTGTACTCCAACTTCCCTTTGATGCTGGGCACATATCCGTTGTTGGCCAAAGCGGGTGGGTGAGTGAAAATTCTTTCCTTTTAGGTTATGAGCGGGGTCTACGCTATAGCAAAGTCGTTGACAGCGGGAACGAAGGTGACCTTACCGCAATTGATTTCATCGAATATTTTGCCGAAGACCCGGATACAAAAATTATAGGTGCCTATATTGAAGGCGTAAAAGATGGGCAGGATTTTATCAAGAGACTGAGGGAAGCTGGAGCCAAAAAACCCGTAATCATATGTAAAGGAGGCAAGACAGAAGCCGGGGCTAGGGTGGTAGCATCCCACACAGGGTCACTAGCCGGAAACTTTGCTGTCTTTAGCACTGCAATTAAACAGGCAGGCGCTATAAGAGCTGATGGGCTGGAAGAACTAGTTGACTCCCTCGTAGCCTTTACCTCCCCTTTCCTCCCGAAGGGAAATAGGGTTGGTCTTATAGTCGAATCTGGTGGTGGGGGGACATTTGCCATAGATATGTGTCAAGCTCAAGGCTTGGAGGTTCCCGAGCTGCCGGAAGATGTCAGTGAAAAGATAAAGGAACTATTCTTAAGATTAGTACCTTCGGTCTCAGCTATACATAACCCTGTCGATTTAGTATTTCCTCCCTTCGATGGCAGAGGAATCCAGATGTTTACTGAAAGCCTTAAATTTATGTCGGAGTTCGTTGATGTATTTTTGCTACTTACGTACCACGTTTCTTCGTTTGCATCGGAGGAAGTATCTAATAGATTCCTTGATGAGATAGAAAAGGTAAGAGAAGAAATTAGGAAGCCTATCGTGCTTGTTCCCGGCTATATAACTGATTGCCCAGCTCGCCTTGTCCAGTGTGCGCACAAAAATATCCCGTCTTTTCCTACACCAGAGCGGGCGGCAAAAGCTATCTCAACCCTTCTACAGTTTTCCCTGGCTAGAGATAACACAGCAGGTACCACATAGGATGTATGATGAACTGCAATCATAGAACATCAGGATAAATGCCATGCCCTGCGATGCCATAATATGCGACTGGAACGGAACAATAACAAAAGACCAAGACGAGAAACCTATTCTGGAGAGCATAGCGGTAGACTTGTTCAAAGCCTCTATCCCCTGGCACCCTATGAGGATGGTCCACATCCTGAAGGCTAGAAAGGAATTAGAGGCACTGCATAGTGAAAAACGTCGAGACTCTGAGTTCGATTTTATAATAGAGATGTTCCGCATCTACAACACGAAGATAATAAATGGTGTGCCGACGTCTGTTATAGAGCGTTCGGTTAAGAAGTACGCTAACAAGCAGCACACTCTGGACAAGCTTGATTACAGGGTTTTGAGACCGGTTGATGAATACCATCGGGCGGGCAAAGCCACTGGAATCCTTTCTGCTGGGTACAGGTATGGTATCCAGATGATTCTGAAGACCGCCGGTTACGATGTCAGCTTCGATTTCTGTGAAGCTAATTTGCTTCAAGAAAGAGGAGGAAGAGCTATCGGAATTGACCTAAACATCTATAGGAATAAGGCACAACTACTGATGGAATTACTCAGGGAGAGGGATATAGACGAGAGGCGGGTGGTGTATCTCGGTGACGGTGAAGATGATGCTGGTTGCCTCGAGATTGTAGGCCATCCAATTGTAGCCTTTCATGCCTCGGATGAACTGAAGCAGAGATATGCCCGAAAGTATAAGGCTTTTGTCCCCAGGACTGAGGAGGATTTGGCGAAGTACCTTCAGGATATATGACACAATTTAGCTAATGGTTGAATTTAGTGAAGACTATGAATGTATTTGTCATGCCTAAGACAAAGTGCTGTTTATTGACGAACAGAATATTTCTTAGCTATACTCCAAAGTCAGCACAATTTATCTGCATCCTTTATGAATAGGACAATAAAGCGGGATTGTAAATGTTGAGAACAAGATAGGAGGTCGTGATGGGAGAACAAGCCAACGATAGATTTCAAGTGGAATCAGGCATTCCTCTTAAAAAAGTTTATGGTCCGGAGGATATAGCTGACTTGAACTACGAAAGGGACCTGGGGCTCCCCGGGGAGGCACCTTACACTAGAGGAGTTTATCCTAATATGTATCGGGAGAGACTTTGGAGAATTTTCCAGCTAAGTGGCACTGGAGCGGCAGAAGACGAGCGGGAGCGCATCAAGTATCTCTTAGCGCATGGTGAAACGGGATTTATTATGGAATCCGATATGTCAAGCTGGCTTTCATACGATGTTGACCACCCCGAGGTGCTTTGTCGAAAGGGTGATGTAGGCTTTTTTGGAGCCCCGTTAAACTCATTACGAGATTATGAAATCGCTCTTGAAGGTATCCCTATAGAGAAGCTCTATTGCCATCCAAGTGCTATAACCCCTATTCAAAGCCCGTTTGCCAGTGCCTGCTACTTCACCGTGGCTGAGAAGCGTGGCATCCCCTGGAGCCAGTTATCGGGAACAGGGGAAGCTGGCATGATGCTCCAGTACCTAGGTCACCCCTCTAAGCACTTGATTCCGCCTTTTCATGCCGTAAGGTTAAACTGTGACCTGATAGAGTTCTGTATTGCCAGACTTCCTAGGTGGGTGCCGTTATCTATTGAGGGTTACAATTCCCGTGAAACTGGTATCAATGCTTGCCAAGAGCTGGCTATGGTGCTGGCTAACGCCATAGCCTATATCGACACGCTATTAAGTAGGGGCAGATTGGGAATTGATGATTTCGCTCATGCTATTGCTGGTGTCAGTTTTGCCCTAGGCCGGGACTTCTTTGAGAACATAGCCCAGGTCCGAGCGGCAAGGAGGATGTGGTACAGGCTGCTCACTGAAAGGTATGGGGCTCAGAATCCGCGCTCACTGAGGCTCAGAATTCATTCCCTTACCCGAGGCTCAGATTGGACCTATGAGCAACCCCTGAATAATATTATACGTGGTACTTACCATGCTCTATCGGCTGCTTTAGCTGGCGTACAATCTCTGGGCGTTTCCCCTTATGATGAGGCGTTATCGACACCTTCAGAAGGGGCACACGTTCTATCGCTGAGAACTCAGCAGATTCTCCAGTTTGAAAGCAATGTAGCTAGTGTGGTCGACCCGTTGGCAGGCTCTTACTACGTTGAGTGGTTAACTAATGAGATGGAGAAACGGGCTTGGGATTACCTTAAAAAGATAGAGGAGCGGGGGGGGTATGTTGGCGTGTTAGATTCAGGATGGGCACATCGCGAGGCAGCAAAGGGAGCAATGGATTGGGAGAAGAAGACTGCCAGCGGTGAGGCAAAGGTGGTTGGAGTTAATTGTTTTTGTATGGATGAGGAACCTCACGCGGTTTCTCCATTCCGACCCAATCCAAAGGCTTGGGAAATAAGCATGGCAAGACTTGAACAGCTGAGGCGTGAGCGTGATAACAGAAAGGTTGAGCCAGCGTTTAATGAACTGAGGCGAGTGGCTGAATCTGAGGAAAACGTAATGCCAGCAGTAATGAACGTGGTCAAAGCCTACGGCACTATAGGAGAAGTGGGGGAAATATGGCGTGAGTCATTCGGCACCTGGAATGTACCCACTTTGTTTTAAGCCGTGGGAGTAACACAACTACAGGGAGAAAAGAATGAGCATTGAAGGTAAAAGAATTAAGGTCTTGATGGCTAAGGCCAGTTTAGATGGACATTGGCGGGGAGTCGCTGTAGTAAGCACTGCATTGCGGGATGCTGGGATGGAGGTGATATACGGTGGGGAATTGGGTGCGAGTCAGATATTTCAAGCTGCCATACAGGAGGATGTTGACGTAATAGGAATAAACATTGGAGCTGGGTACACGGTTGCCCAGGAGCTAATGCAACTCCTCCGCGAGAATGGGGTTAATAATATATTAGTAGTTGCCGGTGGCACTATTCCACCTCAAGACATTCCTGAGTTTAAGCAAATGGGCATAGCTGGGATTTTCCCGCCTGGTTCGAAATTGGATTCGATTGTCACATTTATTAGAGAGAACGTGAGAGCACCACTACGCTGATTCCTCAACCTGGGACAGCCAGCAGCAAAGCAGTTTATATTTACAGGAGAATGCTATGGAAAGAAAGAGGGTCTTTACGGAAGAAGAACTTAGCGAAATGGGAAGGCAAACCGTAGATGTTATCGAGCAATCTATTGATGCTGGAGATAGTCAAAAAGCGAAGAAATTGACTCGCCGTATGTATCGTGAATTTCTGGCTATGCACGACCTTTATAGAGATTGGGTAACAGCTTTGTTAACATTTATCGGCACGCATTACGGAGACGAAGTCCTATACCAAGCCCTTAAGGAAAGCTGTTCATCTTGGCTTAAGCCGCTCACCGAATTATACGCTGATAAAGATATTCGACGAAGAGTTGAGCTATTAGCCGCTGGACTTAGGGGGCACCTCCAACCGTTGGAGATCAAAGAGGATGATGAAAAGTTTACTCTCTTAATGCACCCCTGCGGCAGCGGAGGGCGACTGGTCATTGACGGAAGTTACATGCCACCCCGTAACTTTATGAGAGTAAAGAAAGCACAGACGATGACCTACGGTAGGGAAGATTTTCCTGTCTATTGTGCGCACTGTCCTTTCCAGGAAATCGTGCCCATAGAATTGACCGGTATTCCGCTATTTATAACAGTTCCTCCAGCTAAGCCGGGAGAGGAACCTTGTCAGATATACCTTTATAAAGATCCCACAGCAATTCCACCTGAACTTTACCAAAGGGTGGGGAAGAGGAAACCTTAGCTATAATAGTGAAGACACAGGATAACCTCTTTGTGGCGCTAGACCGAATGCTGGTACAGGTTCTCTCCAATTGTGATTGGCTTTATCACAAAAGAACTATCCACGGACTAAAGCCTGTTTGACTTCTTGGTTTATGCCTGTTTTGTCATTTCCCTAATACGTATTTAGCTGCATTTTCCCCCGCAATACGGCCAGAGTTAATAGCAAAGCCAATTGAAGTCCCGCTAAGGATACAATCGTAAGTATCTATTTGCCAGCCGCCGGTATCAACGCCCGCAGCATAGAGTCCACGAATGGGGCTATCCTGGTTATTAAGAACCTCCATATGATGGTTAATCTTGATGCCACCTATTGTGTTGTCAAAGCGTCGGTCACATTTAATTGCATAGTAAGGTGGGGTGCGCAGTGGTGAAAGATACCTTCGGTCCTTGAGAAAAATCTCATCGTACCCCCGGTCGCAGCAGGAGTTGTATTCATCTATTGTAGTCTTCAGTACTTCAGGGGCTACTCCTGCCCATTCAGCAATCTCACCCCAGGAGTTAGCTATCTTAACCCATCCCTTGTCGGCATGTAGCTTGAGCTCCTTATCCAATCTGGCTGGCCAGGTTTTACTACCTCCGAGAATTTCTTCGAGGAAGTTAATTTCTCCTTCCATGATACCTTGTTTGATTTTCTCATCAAAGAGGGCATAGAAAGTATGGTCCGGCTGCCTGTCCATGGCATTTCCGCCGTAGGTGAAACGGGAAGCAATGGTTTCGTCAGCGAATCGTTCTCCTTTTTTGTTCATCCAAACCATGTGGGGTTGCCGAGCGACGACGGTTAAAGGCGCAGACTTTGGGCAGTAAGGGCCTATCAGTATCAGTGTTACCAGGCCTTCGGTGGCAGCCCCTATTTCAGTTGCCATTAGCAGCCCGTCGCCGTTAAGCGGCACACCAGCGTGGTATAGATTTTCACTGTAGAAGGGGTAATGTTTCTTCAGTAATCTTTTATTTCCAGCGAATCCACCGGTAGCAATGATAACGCTTTTTGCATTGATTCTAAGTTCCTTATCTTCCGCTGTTGCCAGAACTCCAGTCACGTTTCCCGCCTCGCTGGTGAGTATCTTCTTGGCCGCAGCTCGACAGAGCGGTTGAACCCCCAGGTTTTCACAGCTTTTGACCAACGTCTTAACCAGAGGAGGACCAATCCTTACACCACTGGAGTGCCAGACCAGAGGAAACTGGTCGGGATACAAAGGGCGAACCCGGTCGAAGACCAGCCCTTTTTCTTCCAGCCACCGGATGGTATCCCCTGATTTGTCCACAAAGGCGCGAAAGATCCGGGGGTCAATCTTCCAGTGAGAAAAGTCCATTGCCTGCCTGAAAACCACATCCTTCGGGGCATCGATACCCAAACGCTTTTGAGCCGGACTTTCCGCAGCAAAAATACCTTCCGGGAACACCGAATTTCCTCCCGGGCGACGTCGCTTTTCCAGTACGATAACGTTTTTGGCTCCTTTTTCTACTGCGGCTATGGCTGCAGCCATGCCGGCTCCACCCCCACCAACAACAACAATATCAGCCTGTAGATTTTCAGTATTTGAAACTTTGCTGGGATTCATAATAACCTACCTCCATAAGTTCTTAAGGTTTTAACCTTGGCCAGCTCCTCAATCTCAGCCTTTCTCACAATATTAGTACTGAGTTTAAGGAAACTGTCTTTCAGCGATTCTCCATAGTCTTCATATTTGTGTCAAAAAATTGGCACTTCTCTAATATATTAAGTGACACTTCACCTCCTCTCTTTTATTTTCTCTACAACATTGCAGAAACTGAATAAGAAAAGCTTCTTTCGTGGTTAAGTTTTCGTAGGTATCACGGACTGGCGTTTTTCGAGAAAAATGTTTTGGTCAGCGCATTGGTCGCTTTCAACCCAGTAGCGTAGCACGCTCAGACTAGGCTGTCAATTATTTGTGCTTGTCCATATAACCAGTGACACATATCACCTCCTTTTGCTGATTTTCTTTCCGTTGCTTCAGGAACCTAAATGGGGTCGGGTAATTGAGGGCTTGAGGAATAGTTTGATTACTTCCCGATGTTTTATGTAGGTCGATATCGAGTATGAATAACAGCTGTAATGTAGTACAATAAGCAAAGAGTTTGATGATTGAAGAAATTTTTCCAGACCTGTACAGAATTGAAATTCCGCTCCCCAAAAGTCCCCTTAAAGCCTTGAATTCCTACTTGATAAAAGGCAAGAAGCGATTTTTGATTGTTGATACGGGCATGAACCGGGAAGAATGTATGCATGAAATGCTTGCATGTTTGGGAAGGCTGAATGTGGACTTAAAAAAGGCCGATTTTTTCATTACACACTTACACGCTGACCATCTAGGTCTTGTAGGAAGTCTTGCCGCTGATGCGTCAAAAGTCTACTTCAACAAGGTAGAAGCCCCTGCTGTTGATTATGCAAGGCAGAAAAGTTACTGGTGGCGACTCGGTGCGCTTTACAAATCACATGGCTTTGCCGAAGGAGAGCTTGAAAAAGCTGTTAATAATCATCCAGGACTCCTGTACGGATTAAGACGTCATGTTGACTTTTGCATCTTAAAGGAGAGCGATACCATTGATATTGGAAATTACTCATTTAGGTGTATTGAAACGCCGGGACATTCTCCAGGTCATATGTGTCTTTATGAGGTTAATAAGAAGTTCCTTATTTGCGGAGACCATATTCTTTCTGACATTACTCCCAATATCACTTGCTGGCTGGATATGGAGAACCCGCTCAAAGAATATCTGACAAGCCTGGAGAAGGTTTATGCGCTTGATGTCAATCTTGTTTTGCCAGGTCATCGGAATATTTGGAGTGATCACAGACGCAGGATTACGGAATTACAGGAACACCACAAGTTTAGGCTAAGAGAAATCCTCGCTGCTCTTGAAAACGGTGGGAAGACTGCCTTTGAGATAGCCCCTTGGGTAAGTTGGGACATCAATTATGATTCCTGGGAACTATTTCCCCCTTCACAAAAATGGTTCGCCGTCGGGGAAGTCATCGCTCACCTGCAATATCTTGAAGAAAATAGTATGATACAGCGAAAGACAAAGGAACAAAAACAGGTATTTTCGCTAGCTTGAACCCAACTAGAAATTCATCTTTCTCCTTCTTCAACCTTTACAGCTGTGCGTGCCGCTGAACAAAATGGCTTTTTTGCTGGATGGTGGATGAAGCGGTATTTACGACACATGCTAACTATTGTGTTTATATGATTCTCAATTCGTCGTAGAAATGACTCACAGCAGTTGACGACAAACTTTGGTATAATTACCCAACATGACCAAGCATGACAACTTGACAGCTGCAAGCCTAAGTCATACAATACTTAGCAGCTCGAGGTATCCCTACTATATAAAGAAATAGCGAAATAATTGTGACTTCTTCGGACAAGTTTATACCCCTCAACAAGCTTATTGGTCTTACTGGTAAGGTGGCTATTGTTACCGGTGGCGCCAGTGGTATTGGCTTTGCCATTTCTTACCGACTTGCCGAAGCCGGCGCTGACATTCTTATTGTTGATGTCGACGGTGAGAAAGCCCGGCAAGCCAGCCAGGAGTTTAAGGGTTGCGGATATCAGGCTAGCTCGATACAGTGTGATGTGACCTGTGAGGAGGAAGTGCAGAACATGGCTAAGACCGCAGTCAAGGAAATGGGCAGTATTGATATCCTAGTAAACAATGCCGGTATATATCCACGAATACCATTGGCACAAATGACCGGGGATGATTTTGAGCAGGTGATTTCTGTAAACCTGAAGGGGACTTTTCTTTGTAGCCGTGAGGTAAGCCAGCGGATGATAGAACAGAAACGAGGTGGTTGTATAATAAATATCGCTTCTATCGATGCTATACATCCCTCAGCCGAAGGATTGTCTGCTTATGATGCATCCAAGGGGGGCGTCTTGGCATTAACCAAAAGCATGGCACTAGAACTGGGGCGGCATAATATCCGGGTAAATGCCATTGCCCCTGGAGGTATTTTGACGGAGGGCTTGCGGTCACATCTCACCGGGGCGTCAATAGACCAGGGAAAAGCACAATTAAAGGCATTCATGTCACGTATGCCTTTAGGACGGATGGGTAGAGCTGATGATATTGGTCGAGTGGTGCTATTTCTGGTATCAGACTTGGCAAGTTATATGACCGGTAGCTTAGTGGTTGTAGATGGTGGTTATCTCATATCATGATGGCTCTTGTTTTGTTTCACGTTAAGCAGGAGTTTAGTAACGATGACAGACTCACCGCAGA
>CAZFRL010000026.1:0-23466 GCA_964521325.1 uncultured Dehalococcoidales bacterium
GAAGAGGGTTAGGATATGGCTAGATCGAATTTCCACCAGTTATGGGACGCAACCTATCTATCTGAACTAGCTCAGCCCAGGGAGACTCACTTAAGCCCCTGGCTATCTTCAAAGCTTGAACACCCTTGATTGGATGGTCGCTCAATTATTGGCTCAAATCAAGTAGTTGACAAATAATTATTAATCGGTTACAATAATCAGCCATTTAAAATTCAGGACTGAGTGACTGTGATAGCATTCTTTGGAACTTCGATTGTCGCCTTTATATTGTATCTGCTTTTAACTACAGCCTCGGGTCATTTGTTTCTCTGGAGCAAAGAAGAGCTAATTATCGGGGCTGTTTTTGCTTTAATAATAAGCGCCATACTTAAAGGTACGGTCTTCAGGAAGCGCGCTCACATATTAAACCCAAAGAGATGGCTCCTATTCTTTATCTATATTGTAGGACCATTCTTCTGGGAGATGACAAGGGCAAATATTGATGTTGCCTCCCGGGTGATAACCGGGAAAATAAACCCGGGCATAGTAAGGATTTCTCCTAAGCTAAAGACTGACCTGGGTATAACCATGCTTGCCAACTCCATAACCCTAACTCCGGGAACACTAACCGTGGATATTGATGAAGAAACAAATGACCTGTATGTCCACTGGATATGGGTTAAAAAAGAAGCCTTAGAAAAGATGCCCAGGGTTGTTGAGTACATATGCCCTAAATTCTCCGACTGGGCAAGAAGGGTGGCAGAATAATGCCCTGGCTTTCTATAAGCGTATTACTTGCATTTTGTATTTTCATAATCCTTATTAGGCTTTTCCTGGGGCCTACTCCCCCAGACCGACTGGTAGGATTGGACACCTTAAACACTTTGGTTATAGTCTCCATGGTCACCTTAGGTGCTGCATTTAACGAAGTGATATATATAGATGTAGCCATTGTCTACGCCTTACTTTCTTTTGTGACCACCCTTTTTATCGCCAAGTATATAGAAAAGGGTAAGTTCTAATGATACTGAATATATTCACTTACATATTTATTGTTATTGGATGCTTCTTTAATATACTAGCTGCGGTTGGCTTGCACCGCTTTCCTGATGTTTACACCAGGTTGCATGCAGGAACGAAATGTACCACCTTTGGCTCCATATTTTTAATTCTGGCTGTAGTTTTACAGTCTGCTGGTGGTTGGGTAGCCGAGGGCCTTTCTTCATCGCAATCTATACTCACTCTACATTCCCTTATTGCCCTAGCGGCTATTCTGCTGACTAATCCCACCAGTGCTCACGCTATTAGTCGAGCCGCACACAGAAGTGGAGTCAAACCAGTCCAAGCAGTGGTAGATGACCTGGAGAAGGAAAAACCATGATTGAAACAGGCATTTTGCACATAATTCTACCGGTGTTGCTTGTAGTATCGGCGCTATTGGTCGCCATATTCAAAAACCTCATTGTTGCTGCAATAACTTTGGCTGCTTTCAGTCTGCTCTTAGCCCTAGAGTTTCATCTACTCCAAGCCCCCGATGTGGCTATTGCCGAGGCCGGGGTGGGAGCAGCCATTACTGTAACGATATATATTCTAGCGATAAGAGCAACAAGGCATATGTAGGAGGAAGCATGAGAAAATTTGCCATAGCAGCATCCTTAACCGTCTCTATTGCCCTCCTAGTGGCAGTGGCATTCCTCCTTCATCCTTTTGGCTATCCCCCGTCTCAAATGGACGACTACATAATAGAAAATGCGCAGTCGGAAACTGGGGCCAATAATGCGGTAACGGCTGTCGTCTTTGATTATAGAGGTTATGATACCTTAGGCGAAGCTACCATCTTGTTTGCGGCAGTAACTGGGGTGGTTATTCTCTTCAGGAAGAGAAAAAGAGAGAATAAACAATGATGTCTAAAATTGTGCGGACTATGTCCCGCCCCTTAATCTTGTTTATCTTTATTTATGGTTTATACATCATAATGCATGGACACCTGACCCCTGGAGGCGGGTTTCAAGGAGGGGCAGTATTTGCCTCCGGCGTAGCTATGCTTATTGTCGCCTTTGGCTCCTATAACATTCACCAACGTCTAAAGGAGCACCATCTTTCGATTTTAGAGAGCAGTGGAGCACTGATATTCATTGGCTTGGCATTTGGCGGTATAGCCACCCTGTTCTTCTATAATTTCCTTGTCGGCTCTTCTATTTTTGGTCATATACCTACCTCTGGCCCTAATCCAGGAGATATGTGGACCGGGGGCGTAATTCCTATAATGAACCTGGCTGTAGGCTTAAAGGTCCTGGCTGGATTGTCTGCCGTTCTCCTGACTATGGCTCTAGCCACTAGCCTGACGGAGGTGGAAGAATGACCGTAGGTATCCCGTTTAATATCCCCTTTCTAGCAGTAGCAGCACTAGTAGGCATTGCCCTATATATTATTGTATCTCAAAAGAATTTAATAAAGCTGGTAATGGGTATCAGTATTCTAGCATCAGGCGTTAACCTATTCTTAATCACCCTGGGATATAGGGAAGGCGGGGTTGCACCCATTTACACCTATGCTCCTTCTGGAATTATGGTGTTGCCTGTCCCTCAAGCGCTGACCCTAACCAGCATCGTTATCGCCGTGGCAACCCTGGCACTGATGCTTTCTATGATAGTGCGTACCTATCGTCATACCGGAAGCATAGATTCAGAAGAATCCAGAACAATGAAAGGATAGTAAGCTGGACAAGCTAATAACTCACTCTCCCATCTTAATAATAGCCATACCGCTACTGGCAGCATTTCTGACCCCCTTAATAGGTATGGCAAGCAAAAAGGCTAGAAGTGTAGTGTTAATAGCTAGCCTGGTGTTCGTAGAATTCTTAGTTTTGCTTTTGGCACGGGATATCTACCTCAATGGATTACATGTCTATACACTTGGCGCCTCTTCCCCCGACCTTACCATCCCTCAGCAGTACATGGTGCCGGTACGCGTAATTCTGCAAGTAGATGCCATGTCTATAATTATGGGCATAATAACCGCCACTGTTTCCTTAGCCGCTGCTATATACTCCCTCTCCTTTATGAAAGAGGAGACAGGGCAGAATAGGTTCTATACCCTGTTCCTGCTTTTGGTAGCAGGTACGCTTGGAATAGTGTTTACCGGTGACCTGTTCAACCTATTCGTCTTCTTAGAGATAGCCTCTATCGCCGGGGCAGCATTAATCGCCTTCAGGATCAGGTTTGCCGATACCGCAGAGGGTGGATTCAAATATATAGTTGTATCTGCAATTGCGGGTTTGATGGTTCTGTTTGCTGTTGGCTTATTTTATTCTCAATATAACTTACTTAATATAGGGGCTCTGGCCCAGGTAATGCAATACACATTGCTGGATGAGATAGCTTTAGTCATATTGATAGCCGCCTTTGTTATGAAGCTGGGGGCCGTGCCCATACACATGTGGCTCCCAGATTCCTACACTGTGGCTCCGGCAAGTATAACCGCTATGCTTTTAGCGTCGAGTCTAGCCTGCATGTATGCCCTTTTCAGGGTATGCTTTACCCTGTATGGGGTTACCCTAAATATGGTTGCGGTGGGGTGGACATTGATAATCTTTGGCGTATTGAGCATGTTCATTGGGGTTACTATGGCTATCCTCCAGACGGATATCAAGCGTTTGATAGCCTACAATTGTGTTTGTGAGGGTGGATATATGCTGCTGGGAGTAGGGGTTGGTCTGGCTGTTTTGGGTAACCCAGAAGTTTTAAGTAGCTATGGAATAGCCGCTATGAGTGGAGGCATTTTCCATATAATAAATCATGTCTTATATGAGGGACTTTTGTTCTTAGCCGCAGGGGCGTTATTCTATCGTATCGGCACTAGAGACCTCAATAAAATGGGCGGTTTAGCTCATAATATGAAGTTCACAGCTATATTATTCATAATCGGGGCTTTGGCTAGTGCTGGTATTCCCCCCCTCAATGGATTTGCCTCCAAGATACTGATTTATGAATCTGTATACCAATTTAACCCAATCCTAGCGATAATAGGCATTCTGGTATCAATTATAACTCTGGCTGTCTTTGCCAAGGCTTTTTTCACAGCGTTTACCGGACAGGTGTTACCTAAATATAAAGATGTAAAAGAGGCTCCAAAATCGATGATGGCTGGCATGGTCATCTTGGCCGTAATCATTGTCTTCTTTGGTCTATTTCCTGGTCTTATTGTTAATTGGCTAGCTCAACCTGCAGCCGAGGCTCTAATAAACCAGACAGCATACATCGGTGGAATTATGTGAGTGGTACCATGATTGAGAAAAACAGCGTGATACGGGGCTATAGATGTTAATTTCAGAATTTGGCTTTGCGTTCTGGAACCCTATCATTTGGCTTATCGCCTTTATAGTGGTGATGGCAATAGCTTACCTTTTCCGGAGTCGAGGCCAGAAACAATATAAAAAGGATACTGCTCAAACCAAGATTTTTCTATGTGGGGAAGAGGTGCCAGAGGCAGAGCAGCAACATATAAGAGCCCATAATGTATACTGGGGATTTTTTGAAACCCTTAAGGGATACTACGATAAAGTTATGAAACCACATACGGGAATAGTGAATGATTATATGATCTGGTTCATAGCTATTATAGCTATAATTGCCATAATATTCTTTATCGTGGGGCAGGTTTAAATGGTACAGGAGTTATTAAGAGGAAAGGTATATGAGCTTTAAGGCATTTAAAAGAGCGCTGTGGGTTTACCATCTTAACACCGGGTCGTGTAATGGATGCGACATCGAGATTCTGGCCGTGCTTACCCCCAGGTATGATGCTGAGCGTTTCGGAATCATGCTTGTTGGTTCACCGCGCCATGCCGATGTATTACTAGTGACCGGTCCAGTAGGTAGGCAGATGGTGCCGAGGCTCAAGCGTATATACGAGCAAGCACCTGACCCCAAGATGGTCATAGCAATTGGTAGCTGTGGTTTGGAAGGCGGTGTATTCCACGAATCCTATAATTTGGCGGGACCGATAGACCAACATATTCCGGTAGATGTTTATGTTCCCGGATGTCCTCCTCGACCTGAAGCCATTATAGAAGCCGTAGTTAAAGCCTGGGTAAAGCTTGAGAAAGTCGAGCAGGGAGTAAGCTAAATGGAAATACTGAGTCCTGAAGAAATAATTGACGGCTTCAAGAAAGCTCTGGGAGATAGCTTTATTGATTCTAAGATTTATGAACAAGAAGTCGCCGTCAAAAAGAATGTTTTTAGAACGATTTGGGTATATGTAAAGAGAGAGGCGTTTAGAAAGGCGGTTGAGCATATCTGCAAACTCCAAGAGTATCCTCATTTAGCTATAATCTCGTCTTCCGACCTTGGAGACAGCGTTGAGTTGATATATCACTTCACCATATATTATGGGCATCACCTCGAAGAGATATCGCTAGGGTTACGGGTAAATCTGCCTAAAAACGACCTGAAGATACCAACGCTCACTGATATCATTCCCGGTGCCTTGTTTACTGAGCGCGAAACTCAGGAGATGATGGGGGTAGAGGTGGTCGGTATCCCAGATAGCAGACGGTTGTTCCTGCCCGATGGTTTTCCCGAAGGTGTTTATCCCTGGAGAACAGACGAGACAGGACCGCAGGACATACTTAGAGTGCTGCCGGGGAGGAAGCAGAAATGACGATGGAGAAAGTAGAAACAACTTATACCATCCCTGTCGGCCCAATCCATCCGGCACTGAAGGAACCGGTACGACTTGACCTTAGTGTTAATGGTGAAGAGATTGTAGATGTAGATATTGTTGTCGGACAGGTCCATCGTGGCATTGAATGGCTCGGCATGAATAGAAATAACCCTATCCAGAGCATATACCTGGCTGAACGAGTTTGCGGCATCTGCTGTGTGAGTCATCCCTTCGCCTTTGTAGAAGCTGTTGAGCATGCCGCGGGAATCATTCCCCCGGAACGCGCTGGATATATAAGGGTAATCATTGCCGAAATGGAGCGAATACATTCACACCTCCTGTGGGCAGGCGTTGCCGCCCATGAAATTGGCTTTGATACCGTGTTTTATCTCGCCTGGCGAGTCAGGGAAGAAATAATGGATTTAATGGAATATGTGGCCGGGAATCGGAATACCAAGGCAATGTTTCAGATTGGCGGGGTCAGAAGGGATATTACCGAAGAACAACTTCCCAAGATTAGAAAATCCCTAGATTACTATAAGAGCATATTTAACCAGTTAAAAACTGTGTTTTTAGACGATACCACGATAAAGATGCGGACAAAGAATGTGGGCATCCTCAAAACTGAGGATGCTTTGAAATTGCTTACGTGTGGGCCCACCGGCAGGGCAAGCGGAGTAGCCAAGGATGTAAGGCAAGACCAGCCTTATGCTGCCTATGCTGATTTGGATATCAAAGCCATTACCCCAGACGTAATCACCGGAACTGTAGTCGGCGATGTGTATGACAGAATCATCGTTCGACTAGTGGAAGTTAAGCAATCTATCGAAATCATAGAGCAGTGTTTGGATGAAATGCCATCTGGTGACATACTTACCGAACCGAAAATAGCAAAGCTCCTAAATACACTGACCAAGGCAGAAGGCGAAGGGGTTGGCCGACACGAAGCACCCAGGGGTGAAGTCATACATTATGTTCGTCTGGAGCCGGGAAGGGAGACCCTGTCCACTTGGAAGATAAGAGCCCCGACATATGTGAACCTTATGGCAATACCAACAATACTCAAAGGCGGGCAGATTGCTGATGTCCCGATAGCCTTTGCCTCCATTGACCCCTGTATCTCGTGCACCAATAGAGCTGTTATCGTCGATAAAAGAACAAATAAGAAATCTATACTTAGTGGCAAGGAGTTGCACGAACTCAGCATCGAAAAAACAAGGAAGTTGAAGTGTTGAATCTGACAGGCAATATTTTCCCGTTAAACATTGGTATAGTAATTGTTGGTACAATCATTCTGGCGGTGGTAGGAGCCTTCTTTGGATTGTTATATCGGGGTATAGACCGCAAGCTATCGGCTCACATGCAGGGCAGAGTAGGCCCACCAATAATCCAGCCTTTCCGCGATGTCCAAAAGCTGCTTATGAAGGAGAATATTATACCTGATGGTGCTGTCTCCTGGCTGTTCACGGCGGCCCCATTTGTTTGCCTGATAGTGTCTGTTGTATTACTGCTCTACATACCCATGTTTGGACAGCCAGCATTTCTAGGCAGTACTGGTGACGCAATATTAATACTATACCTGCTAATTATACCCGCTCTAGCCCTTGTCGCCGGTGGCTTTGCCTCCAGCTCACCATATGCCACGGTTGGGGCACAACGCGAGATGGTCATCTTGATGAGCTACGAATTCCCTCTGGCAATGGCAATAGTGGCTCTTGCCTGGCGCATCGGTCATGCCACCGGTGCTAACCCATTTATGTTCTCCACAATTGCCGAATACCCGATATGGAACTTGGTCGGCCCGATGGGCATAATTGGCTCACTAATTCTGCTCTTTACCCTCCTGGTGGTTACTCCTGGAGAAGTTTCTAAGGTGCCATTTGACATAGCCGAAGCTGAGACCGAGATTGCTGGAGGAGTACTGGTTGAATATTCAGGCAGAAACCTGTGTTTGTTCTACCTCGCCGATATAATAAAGGCTTTCGCCATGTCAGCACTGATAGTTGCTTTATTCATCCCGTATAACCTCTCTCCTATATTCGGACTCAGTGCTGCGCCTGCGGTTGTGGTGGACGTCGTATTCTTTCTCATCAAGGTTTTCGCAGTAATGTTCGTTAGCATAATATTGGTACGCACAGCAATGGCACGGTTTAAGATAAGTCAGGCAAGCTGGATCTATATAATAGCAATGACACTTATAGCACTCGTTGGTTTAATACTGATATGGGTAGATTTGGTGGTGTAAAGATATGAAAGTGTTTAAGGTAGTACTAAAGCAGCTCTTTCTAAAAGCAGCTACAAATAAGTTCCCGGCAAAGTATGCTCCGGTATCAACCCTTGGATTCTTGGATAAGGTTACCAAAGGTGAACTGAAGCTGATACCGCCAATTCCAGTGCCGCCTAAGTTTCGGGGGAAAATCGCATACAATAAGGAAAAGTGTACCGGGTGCCAGTTGTGCATCAAGGTCTGCCCCACCAAAGCTATAGAATTTATACCTGAAGAGAAAAAGGTGAAAATATTTGTCTCCAGATGCTGCTTCTGCGCTCAGTGTGCTGACATATGCCCGCCACAAGTACTCTCCATGACCGATGAGTTCCTACTTTCCAACTATGATAAATATGCCGATGAGCTCGTGGTAACGGAATAGTTTGGCAATTTATTTTTAGCCCCGGATGCTCATGTTTCAAGGGATTTTATTTCATCCAGCCGTTTCTCTGCTATGAGGTTTGCCACCAAGTCTCCACTTCTTTGAACTGTACATGATAGCGCTGTGCCAATATCCACCTTTTCCGGTTGGATTCCGATAAGCATTATGTCTTCGCAGAGCTCGCTTACATATGATATAAAAATGGATAGCGGTGTATCATGCGTCGAAATATGCATAACTTCTATTCTATCGGGGGGTATAATTCTATATGAACCCGGACTTAATCCCATATCAGCGGCATCTACTAATATCAGTTTATCAGGATTATGCCTTCTAATAATTGATGTGTAGTTCTCCGGAGTTGTGCCACAATTTATGGCAATAATTTCCCTTTCGGTTCCCGTCAATGTACTCTGCTTTAACTTTTTCTTAACCTCTTTGATATGTTTATTGACCTGCTCCGCAATATAAATACCAACTCCGTCGTCGCCTTTTAATACGTTACCTATACCTAAGACCACTTCTTTCATGCTGCAGATTCTCTCAAGGTTAATCTGGCTTCTTGGGAAAACTAATCCCAAGTTATTCTGGAAGAGGCGTATTTCTAGTATAGGCGTTAAGAGTCGTCAGGGCAAGAGTGAGCCCGAGAAGCTTAGAAAGCTAGCAATGTACCGATAGGAAAGGGCTGAGCAAAATCTTCTCCGCTTGGGTAATACTGTGTCTGGGACAATGATAGCCCGTGGGCAATTTCCGTTGTGCCCCACACTTAGATTGAGCTAGTTCAGATAGACAGGTGACACTTCAAAGTATAAGGTATCCTCTATTACAGGTTGGCATGATTATAAATTGGGAACATGCCCTGGTAGTCCTTTGTGTCATTGCGAGGCACAAAGTGCTGAAGCAATCTCTAGGATGGGATTGCCACGCCTTCGGCTCGCAATGACAAGGGGGTGTGATGTGTCACTAATCATATGAACGAGTGCATAGATTTGACAAGAAGGCCGCCTTAGTGTAAGTTATAAGGGAGAAAGCACTCAAGGTGTTCAAATCTTTGTCGGATGAAATTCCAAGTAGGTAACAATGGGTGAGTTTGAGCCGAAGATAGTCGGCTTTTTCTGTAACTGGTGCTCTTATCGGGGTGCTGATTTAGCTGGTACCTCACGACTTAAATACGTGCCGAATGTAAGAGTAATTCGGGTAATGTGTAGCGGGAGGGTTGACCCTACATTCGTGCTCAAGGCTCTTCAAAGCGGGGCAGACGGTGTCCTTATCTCCGGCTGCCATATTGGTGATTGCCACTACCAAGATGGCAACCGCAAGACTGTTCGCCGCTTTTCCCTGCTAAAGAAGATGCTAACTCAACTAGGAATTGAGGATGAACGCGTCCAGCTGGAATGGGTTTCTGCCTCAGAGGCAACCCGTTTCGCCTCTATCGTTAATGACATGACAGAGGAAGTAAGGAAATTGGGACCTTTCCCTATAAATGGAGGGATAAGTGGCTAAACTAAAATTAGCTGTATTCTGGGCGGCTAGCTGTGGTGGCTGTGATGTGGCTATCCTTGATATTAATGAGAAGATACTTGATTTAGCTGAGATAGCGGATATAGTCCTCTGGCCGTGTGCAGCAGATTTCAAATACCACCATGTCGAGGCAATGGAAGACAAGTCCATTGATGTCTGCCTGTGGAACGGTTCAGTAAGAACCTCGGAACATGAAGATATTGCCAAGTTACTGCGGGCTAAGACGAAGGTAATGGTAGCTTTTGGCTCTTGTGCCTGCTTCGGTGGAATACCAGCCCTAGCCAACTTTTCAAATCGTGATGAAATTTTCGAGCGTGCCTATATTGAGGCACCGACAAACGATAATCCAAACCGAACTCTCCCCCAGACTTTAACTAAGGTTAAAGAGGGTGAATTGGAATTGCCAGAATTCTATAATACTGTACATAGTCTGGCTCAGGTAATAGATGTAGAATACTATATACCTGGCTGCCCACCGCCAGTAGACCTCATCCTCAAGGTAGTAGATGCTCTGGCTACGGGTCAGTTGCCCCCACCGGGCTCAGTGATTGCCTCAGAGAAGACGCTTTGCGACGAGTGTGACCGGATAAAAGAGGGGAAGAGCATTTCTAAGATATATCGTCCACACCAGATAATCCCCGACGATAAGAAGTGTCTTCTGGAGCAGGGAATACTGTGCATGGGACCCGCTACCAGAGGTGGTTGTGGGCTTAGGTGCATTAAAGTTAACATGCCCTGCCGTGGTTGTTTTGGGCCTCCGGCAGGGGTAGTTGACCAGGGAGCCAAACTAGTCAGTGCTATCGCTTCAATCTACAATGCCGGGAGCGAAGAGGAAATCTCCAAGATGGTCGATGAAATAGTCGACCCGGCGGGCACTTTCTACCGATTTGGTATGTCAACCTCGTTACTTAAGCGAAAACGGATAGCCGGGCTGAATTCCCCTAGATAAATGTCCCCATTTCCCCAGAGGAAAGGTAGCCGTTGTTCCTACATCTATAGTCCTTATCACTAGGAAAAAAGGAGGTAATTGTGCGGGAGAAGGTAGAATCAGCATTGAACAAGGTAAGACCTGCTCTGATAGCCGACGGAGGAAACGTTGAGCTGGTAGATGTGAATGAAGGAGTAGTAAAACTGAGATTGACCGGTGCCTGTAGCGGCTGCCCCATGGCGACCATAACCCTTAAGAATGCAGTCGAACGAATAATCAGAGAGCAGGTGCCTGAAGTCAAAGAGGTAGTTGCCGTTTGAATTGTGAACAAACGCTAAAAATATAGACATGGATACGCCGGTTTATCCTTTGAGAAAAAGGAGAGCAAATGAAAAAAATAATGATTGAACCCATAACCAGGCTGGAGGGGCATGGGAAGATTGACATCTTTCTGGATGATGATGGTAATGTAGCTAATGCCTATCTTCAAGTCCCTGAGTTAAGGGGATTTGAGAAATTCTGTGAGGGAAGACCAGTTGAGGAATTGCCACGGATAACAACAAGAATATGTGGTGTTTGTCCTTCAGCCCATCATATGGCTTCAACCAAAGCCACCGATGCCGTTTATCATGTAGACCCACCCTCAGCCGCCAAGAAACTCAGGGAGCTATACTACTCAGCGCACATGATGCACTCGCACATCGCTCACTTCTACGCCCTAGCTGCCCCAGACTTCGTTTTAGGTCCTACCAGCGACCCAGCACAGAGGAATATCCTGGGGCTCGTGGCTAAGGTCGGGCTAGAGATCGGTGGCGAGGTAATAAAACACCGTGCCTACGCCCAAGACATACAGACGGTTATTGGCGGCAAGGCGACCCACTCGGTGTGTGGTCTTCCCGGAGGTATGAGTAAAGCCATCACCGAGGAAGAGCGCAAGGATTTTGAGGAGAAAGCAAGGTCATTGGTAGAGTTTGGGAAACTTTCACTAAAACTATTCAACGACCTAGTGCTTGCCAACAAGGAATATCTGGAGCTGATAACCGGTGACATCTATACTATGAAGAGCTACTACATGGGTTTGGTTGATGAGAATAATAAGGTAAACTTCTATGATGGTGATATCAGGGTAGTTGATGAAGAGGGGAAGGAATTTGCTAAGTTTAAGGCGGCTGATTACCTAAACCATATTGCCGAACATACTGAGCCGTGGTCTTACCTCAAATTCCCTTTCCTGAAGAAGGTTGGCTGGAAAGGGTTGGTAGAGGGCAAAGACAGCGGTATTTACCGAGCTGCTCCGTTAGCTCGACTGAATGCCGCCGACGGGATGGCGACTCCACTAGCTCAGGCAGAATATGAGAGGATGTACCAGACTCTGGGCGGTAAGCCGGTACATGCCACGCTGGCATTTCACTGGGCACGGCTGATTGAGAATCTGTATGCCGCCGAACGGTTACTTGAGCTTTGCCAAGACGAGGAAATTACCAGCCCCAACGTCCGCACTATTCCCACAGCCACCCCTGATGAGGGAGTAGGTGTGATAGAAGCACCACGGGGCACCCTCTATCACCATTATAAAACGGACGAAAATGGCATTGTAGAAAAAGTGAACCTGATTGTGGCTACAGCCCAAAATAACCCAGCGATGAATATGTCTATTAAGAAAGCAGCCCAGGGCTTAATCAAGGCCGGGGAGGTAGTCACAGAGGGGCTTCTAAATATGGTGGAGATGGCTTTTCGTGCCTACGACCCCTGCATCGCCTGTGCCACTCACTCCCTGCCAGGACAGATGCCTCTGGAAATTACCATCCGCGACACCGACGGTAACATCGTAGACAGACTGAGCCGATAAATTCCGCAGACATGAAATGGGAAGGGCTAAAGGGTTGAAAACCCTGGTTCTGGGATTAGGTAATCCAATCCTAAGCGATGATAGCATTGGTATCCGTGTGGCTCGAGCCATCAGGCAGCGTTTTGATGAGAAAGAAGTAACGGTGCTGGAAGCCAGTCTAGCCGGTCTTGACCTGCTAGATTTGATTGCCGGCTATGACAAGCTAATCCTCATTGATACCATTCAGACAGTAGATGGTCATGCTGGCAAAGTATACCGTCTGGAGGCTTCTGACCTTGATGCTACCCTCCACACCAGTTCACCCCACGGCATAAATTTTACCACGGCGCTTGAGTTGGGAAAGAGGCTTGGCATGGCCTTACCCTACGAGATTGTAATTTTTGCCATTGAAGCCAGGGATGTGGTAACCTTTAGTGAGGAGTGTACCCCGGAGGTAGAAGGGGCAATACCTGTAGCTGTGGACATGGTCATTCAAGAGCTTAATTCAATCCCCGGTTCTTGAGTTACTATTTTAATAATAGGTACTTCGGTAATCATTCCCCAGGTGTTATTTTATGCACGAACTCGGTGTTACCCAAGCCATTCTCGATATTGCTTTAGACAAGGCAAAAGCAGCCAAGGCTGAGAAGATTACCAAGATAAATTTGGTGATTGGTGAAATGTCAGGTATTGTTGATGACTGTGTCCAATTCTATTTTGATTTTCTCAGCAAGGATAGCATCGCCAGCGGTACTACCTTATCCTTCAAACGAATACCCATGCAGGTGCGCTGCCGTAAGTGTGGATTTTCTTTCTTGCCCGACAATTCGCTGTGGAGCTGCCCCCAATGTAACGAGTGGGATGTAGAAATAATAGCCGGGCGCGAGTTCTATGTTGATAGTATAGAGGTAGAGTAAATGAAAATAAAGGTATTACAGAATATACTGAATGCCAATGACCAAATAGCCTGTCAGAATCAGCAACTATTGGATAGAAACAAGGTTTTGGCGATAAATATTATGTCATCACCAGGAGCAGGAAAGACTAGTTTTATTTTACAAACGATAAAAAGGCTGAAAGACAAGGTAAAAATTGCTGTCATTGAGGGCGATATTGCTTCTACCATTGATGCTGACAGGATAAGTGAAGAAGGGCTACCAGTAGTTCAAATAAACACTGGTGGTGCCTGTCACCTGGATGCCAATATGTTGAGCAACGCCCTAGATAGCTTACCCCTGGAGAATGTAGAACTGCTATTGATTGAGAATGTAGGTAACCTGGTCTGTCCCGCCGAGTTCAAGATTGGTACCCATAAAAGTATGATGCTTCTCAGTACACCTGAGGGTAATGACAAGCCACAGAAATATCCCCTGATGTTTACCGAGTCAGCAGTGATTGTAATAAATAAGATTGATTTGATGCCACTACTAGATTTTGATTTCACCGCTTTTCAACGGGCGGTAACTGGCTTAAATCCCGGTGCCAAGATATTTCAGGTATCCTGCAAAACCGGAGACGGTATCCAGAAATGGGTATCCTGGCTAGAATCTCAATTGAGAGACCACTAATCTATGGTACAGACAATTAAAAACTCGGGATTATTAAAGATAAGTGTTCGAGGCATCGTCCAGGGTGTCGGATTCAGGCCTTTTGTTTATCAACTTGCCCAGGAACATAATCTAAAGGGCTGGGTATGCAACACATCGGGCGATGTCAAGATTGAGGTGGAAGGAGAAAGCGAAAACCTGGCAAGGTTTCTCACCAAATTGAAAGAAACGCCCCCACCCCAGTCTCATATTGATGATATTTCAGTCTCAAAGCAACCGCCCGCTGGCTACAAACAGTTTGAAATTCGTCCTAGTCTGGCTGAGAGTGATAAATACCAGTTGATTTCTCCTGACCTAGCTACCTGTGATGCCTGTAAGCAAGAGCTATTTGAGCCGAGTAATCGGCGATACCGCTATCCGTTCACCAACTGCACTAACTGTGGACCCCGCTTTACCATTATTAAGGATATCCCCTATGACCGTCCGCTAACTACAATGCGGCACTTTAAGATGTGTCCCAATTGCCAGCAGGAATATGATAACCCGCTTGACCGCCGTTTCCATGCCCAACCTAATGCCTGCCCAAATTGCGGACCATCATTGCAACTGGCTGATGCCGACGGCAATATTATTCCCAGTAATGATGCTATAGCCAGCGCCAGCCAGCTGCTAAAGCAGGGCAGTATTCTGGCTATCCGGGGACTGGGTGGATTTCTCCTCGCCTGCGATGCCACCAATGAACAAGCTGTTCGGAGGCTAAAGGAGAGGAAAAGGCGCCCTTCCAAACCACTGGCTATAATGGTAGCCACCCTGGAGCAAGCCAGGGAACACTGCTGGGTAACAAGCCAGGAAGAAGAACTTCTCACTTCGTCCCAATCCCCTATTGTACTGTTAAAATGGAAACCCACCTCTTCAGTGTCACCTGAAGTAGCACCCAGGCTTAAATATCTGGGGGTGATGCTGCCTTATACCCCATTGCACCATATCCTGCTACGGGATACTAACCTGCCACTGGTGATGACCAGCGGCAACCTGAGTGAAGAACCTATTGCCAAAGACAATGATGAGGCTATAAAGAGACTTCATGGCATCGCCGATTACTTCCTACTCCACAACCGGGATATTTACTCTCGCTACGATGATAGTGTGACCATGGTAGAAGAAGGCAAACCAAGAGTCATAAGGAGAGCCCGTGGCTATGCCCCCTACCCTATTCACCTCCCTTTTACTACCAGGCAAGTACTTGCCTGCGGGGCTGAGCTGAAAAATACTTTCTGCCTTACCAAGGACAACCATGCCTTTTTGAGTCAATATATAGGTGATATGGAGAATTTAGAAACCCTGGAGCACTTTGAGGCTACCATAGCCCTGTATAAGAAACTGTTCCGTGTTCACCCCGAGATTATAGCCTGTGATATGCACCCCGATTATCTTTCCACCAAATGGGCAAGAACAACAGCTGATAAAGATAAGGTGTCTATCGTTCCCATCCAGCACCACCATGCCCACATAGTCAGTTGCATGGTAGATAATGAAGTCCAGGAACCAGTCATTGGGGTTGCTTTTGACGGCACAGGTTATGGTGCTGACGGTCACATCTGGGGTGGTGAGTTCCTGGTAGCCGGGTATCACGACTTTCAAAGAAAGGGGTATCTGGAATACCTGCCCCTGCCCGGTGGAGCTGCAGCTATAAATAGACCATATCGTACTGCCATTGGTTATCTCTACACCCTGCTGGGAGAAGGAGCTCTGAACCCAGAATTACCTTGCCTGAACACTGTAGGCAAACCAGAACTCGAAGTAATAAAAAGGCAAATAGACAGGGGAATCAATACACCGTTGACCTCTAGCTGTGGTCGGCTTTTCGATGCCGTCTCAGCCTTAATCGGGATAAGCAGACAGATTGATTATGAAGGGCAGGCAGCAGTAGAGTTAGAGATGGTAGCCTATGACGGAGCGACTGACGACAGCTATCCTTTCACTATAGAGACTAAAGGTGATATTAGAGTTATAAGGCTTGGCCAGTTGTTCTCTGCTATCGTATCAGACTTATCACAAGGTGTCCCTGCAGACATAATTTCGGGCAGGTTTCACAATATGGTGGCCCAAATGGTAAGCCAAGTCTGCTCCCAGCTAGCCAAGGAGACAGGTATTACCACAGTTGCCCTCAGCGGCGGAGTATTCCAGAACCGGCTGCTGATGCGTAAGGTAATTGCTGCTTTGGATGCGGTTGGTCTGTTCACTATTATTCACAGTCTGGTTCCGTGTAATGATAGTGGTGTCTCCCTGGGTCAAGCGGTTATTGCCAATTTTATTGCCTGAAGGAGATAAGAGATGTGTCTTGCCGTTCCAGGATTAGTTAAATCCATTAGTGGTCATGAAGCAGAGGTAGAAATAGGCGGTATAACTTATAGAGCCAGCGTCTGGCTGACACCTGAGGTTAAAGTTGGCGATTATGTTTTGCTCCACACCGGCTATGCCATCAGTGTTATCGACAAGGAAGAAGCTCTGGAGACTCTCAAGCTGCTGAGAGAAATAGCAGCCATATAGAACATCAATGAGATTTATTGACGAGTACCATAATGCCGAGCTGGGTAAAAGGCTAATAGATAAGATTCACCGCAACTCTACAAGGCAGGCAAGGCTGATGGAGTTTTGTGGAGGGCATACAGTAGCCATTTTCAAACACGGCATCCGCCAGCTTCTTCCGACCACTGTGGAGATGCTCTCCGGTCCCGGCTGTCCCGTATGCGTTACCGCTAATGAAGACCTTGACAAAACCATTGCCCTATCCCGGTTACCCGATGTTATTATCACTACCTTTGGTGATTTGCTCAGGGTACCCAGCAGTTATTCCAGCCTCCAGCAGGAGAGGGCTGAAGGTAATGACATACGAATAGTATACTCTACACTGGAAGCCCTAGATATCGCCAGGGCAAATCCCGAACGCCCTGTAATATTTATTGGTATCGGCTTTGAAACTACAGCGCCAACTATCGCCGCCTCAATACTTCAGGCTGAGCAAGAAAATATGAAGAACTATTATATCCTTTCGCTCCACAAGCTCACGCCACCGGTAATTAAGGCACTCCTTGATTCCGGTGAAACCATAATTAACGGCATCGTCTGCCCTGGACATGTTAGTGCCATTATAGGCTCTAATCCCTGGGAATTTATCCCCGCTGAGTATAATATCGCCTGTGCTGTCTCCGGTTTTGAGCCTCTAGATATCCTCCTCTGTATTAGCATGCTAATAGAGCAAACTGAAAGCGAACAACCAAAGTTGGAGGTAGCCTACCGTCGTATCGTCCGACCTGAGGGTAATCAGCAAGCAATTAAGCTAATGGAAAAAGTCTTTGAGCCATGCCCTGCTATCTGGAGGGGGATAGGCAGCCTTACCAATAGCGGACTCAAGCTTAAAGAGGAATATCAAGCTTTTGATGCCTCGCAGGTATTTAATGTCTCGCCAGAGAAATCCCGCGAGCCAGCGGGCTGCCTGTGTGGAGATATCCTGCGCGGGGTTAAGGTGCCCCTGGATTGCAAGTTATTCAAAACAGCCTGCACTCCAGAACATCCAGTTGGCCCGTGCATGGTCTCTTCAGAAGGAACCTGCTCTGCTTATTATCATTACCGGGGTGAAGATGAATAATAAGATTTTACTGGCTCATGGGAGTGGCGGGAAGCTAAGCCACGATTTAGTCGGGGGAAAAATTATCCCACCCTTCACCAACCCAATCATTGACAAGATGGATGATGCTTCTGTTTTTGAGCTTAGTGGCCGTGTTGCCTTTACCACCGATAGCTATGTTGTTAGCCCAATATTCTTCCCCGGTGGTGATATTGGTAAGCTAGCAGTGTGTGGGACAATCAATGACCTGGCTATGTCTGGAGCGTCTCCGCTCTACCTGAGCCTTTCCCTCATTATAGAAGAAGGACTATCGTTTGAAGATTTGGAGAGGATTATAAACTCCATCAAGCAGGTAGTCGAGGAGACTGGAATTAAGATAGTCACTGGTGACACCAAGGTAGTTAATCAAGGTAATGTCGATAAGCTATTTATAAATACGGCTGGTATAGGTCTCATCCCACCAGGGGTAAATATTTCTGGCTCCAATGCTATAGCGGGTGATAAGATAATTCTCAGCGGTGCCATAGGTGACCATGGTATAGCTATAATGTCGCAGCGAGAGGGTCTGCGTTTTGAAATGCCCGTAGAAAGCGACTGCGCACCGCTGGATACGCTGGTGTCTGATATGCTAGCCTTTTCCAAACATATCCATTGTATGCGTGACCCCACGCGGGGGGGATTAGCCACCAGCCTAAACGAGCTAGCCACCCAATCGGGGGTGGGGATAAACATAGAAGAAGATAAAACACCGCTTCATGTAGCAGTAAATGCCGCCTGTGAACTGCTGGGGTTTGACCCTTTCTATGTAGCCAACGAAGGAAAACTGGTGGCGATAGTCTCACCGACACATGCTGAGGAAATCTTAAACGTAATGAAGCAGAATCGCTATGGGAAGGAGAGCACTATAATCGGCGAGGTTGTTGAGGAGCATAGTGGAAAAGTGATTATGAAAACTACACTGGGAGCTTCCCGAATCGTGGACATGCTTACCGGGGAGCTGCTGCCAAGAATTTGCTGAGCAGATGATAAAAACTATTCTCCCATAAAGAAAAGGGGTAGAAAAGAATATGGCTGAGATTCATCCGTTTCGGGGTGTATATTATAATCAATCGCTGGTTAAGGACCTGACAACTGTTATCTGTCCCCCTTATGACATTATTACTCCACAATTGCAGCAGGAGCTTTATGATAAGAGCGAGTATAACTTTGTCCGACTGGAGCATAGCCGTGAGTTGCCCCAGGATACAGCTAATGACAATAAATATACTCGTTCGGCAGCTACCTTAGAGCAGTGGCTAAGCCAGGGTGTTCTTAAGGTTGATGAGGCACCAGCTATCTATCTCCACGACCTCTATTTTACCCACCAAGGAAAGGGTTACCGACGCCGCGGTATAACTGTCCGGGTTAGGTTAGAGGAATGGGATAAGAGGGTTGTTTACCCTCATGAGGGCACACTAACTGAGCCCAAGAGTGACCGATTAAGCCTCCTGTGGGCACTCCAAGCCAATACCAGCCCGATTTTGGCTCTATTTGAAGACCAGGGACAGCAAGTCTCCTCATTATTAGCGGCACAAGAGCGGAATGAACCAATAATTAACCTAAGCAATGTAAACGGGCAAAGTCATTATGTTTGGGCTATCACCAATCCTGAGGTGATTAACCAAATATGCAGTAGCTTAGCTTGCCAATCGCTCTATATTGCTGATGGGCATCATCGCTACGAGAGTGCGCTTAGCTACCGGCGCGAAAAGCAAGCCTGTTCTTCACCAGTATCGGAAGATGAAGCATTTAACTTTGTAATGATGACGCTGGTGGATTTCTCTGACCCGGGGCTTATTATCCTACCTCCTCACCGGCTGGTTCGTGGTATATCAAAATCAATCCTGAATGGGTTGACCGCTCAGTTGAGGTCACTTTTTGAAATAGAGGAATTGCCGCTGAATACGCCTGAGGTATGGCAGCAGGTTGATGATTTATTGACTGGCGTGAAGCACGGGGAGACAAATGAGGTTAAGCTAATCCTCTTCGGTTTGGCCGCCGAGCATCTTCTCGTGCTGAGGTTGCGTGATTTCACTGCTGCCAGTCAATTGATGCCCTACTTTCACTCCGAGCTATACAAAAGATTGGATGTTAGTATTGTTGACCATATTATTCTAGAGAAGCTACTGGGGCTGGGCAGCGGTAGCGAAGAAGCACTTCTCGCTTACAGCTATGACAAGCTAGAGGCAGTAAACAAGATATTAGACCAGGAATACCAGCTAGCCTTCCTATTAAGCCCGATTAAGGCAAAAGTGGTCAAAACCATTGCTGACGCCGGTGACAGAATGCCCAGAAAATCAACCTATTTTTATCCCAAACTACCATCGGGATTAGTTTTTTATCGGCTGGTGTAGGCACTCTCGCCTTCTTCTCACAACCTTACCACTTTAACAGTATAGACATCGGGTAGGGCTAATATTTGCTGCTGCTGTTCCTCAGGCAGGAGTTCATCCAAGGCAAGTATCATTAACGCCTTCCCCCGGAGCTTGAGGCGGCTTAAGTGCATATAGCTAATATTTATATCGGCATCACCAGTTATCTTGCCCACAGCTCCGATGAGTCCGGGACGGTCTCGGTGGTCGCTAAACAGGAAGTAACCTCCCGTGGGCACAATATCAATCCAGTACTTATTAACCCGGACAATATGTGATTCCCCACGCATTACTGTGCCGGCAACAGTAGTAACCCCACTGCTGGTGGTAACCTCCACAGTAATAAGGCTGGCATAGTTCTCGCAGGTAGCTTTCTTCTGCTCCACTACTGTTAGACCACGCTGGGCAGCTACTATATTGGCGTTGACCAGGTTAATTCGTTCCTCACTTATTCCCTCAAGCAATCCCCCCAGAACGGCTGCCTTAAGAACATTAGTATCGTAGTTAGAAATCTCACCATCATATTTAATCTGGATAGCACTCATCTGCCCCTCAGCTAGCTGACTGACCAGCCCACCTAATTTGGAAGCCAACTCGATGAAGGGCGACAGCACTGATAGAGCTTCAGCCGAGATTAAAGGGGCATTAATGGCATATCTGGCTGGCTGTCGGTTAAATACACCAATAATCTGTTCAGCTATGTCTTTGGCTGCCATGGCTTGAGCTTCAGTAGTGGAGGCTCCTAAATGAGGGGTAACAATAATGTTATCATCCTCAAAAAGGATACTTGTTGTAGTTGGCTCAGTGGTGAAGACATCTATAGCGGCACCAGCCACTCTCCCCTCTTTCACCGCTTTAGCCAGTGCTTTTTCATCAATCAGCCCACCCCGGGCACAGTTAATAATACGAACTGTTGGCTTGACCAAAGCCAGTTGTTTGGCCCCAATTAATCCCCTCGTTGATTTTGTCAGTGGAAGGTGGAGAGTGATAAAGTCCGATTCTCTGAGTAATTGCTCCAAGGAAACAAGCTCCAGTTGCAGTTTGCTGGCATAGTCAACCGAGATAAAGGGGTCATAAGCAATGACTTCCATTTCCAGCCCGCTGGCACGTCTGGCTACCTCTGAACCTACCCTGCCCAGGCCTACAATACCTAATGTTTTGTTTCTGACTTCGGTGCCCATAAAATCCTCCCGTCGCCACACCCCGGACTTGAGTACGGCATTAGCTTGAGGAATGTGACGGGCTAAAGAGAGCATAAGGGCAATGGTATGCTCAGCGGCTGAGATAGTGTTACCGGTAGGGGCGTTAACAACAACGATGCCACGCTGCGTTGCCTCGCCTACATCAATGTTATCTACACCAACGCCAGCCCTAGCGATAACCTGCAGCTTTTTCCCGGCTTCCATAACCTTGGCTGAGACCTGGGTCTGACTGCGCACCACCAGAGCTTCATAGTCGCCAATTATGGATATAAGCTCCTCCGGACTTAGCCCTGTCTTAACATCCACCTCAGCACAGCTACGCAGGAGGTCTATTCCTTCGTTAGAAATAGAGTCAGCAATTAAAACCTTCATTTTTATGACCTATTATTCGCTATCCCCTTAGCTACCACCCCTGAACCCAGCCTGAGGTAGTGCCACCCTCAGCGCCGATATTACCGTTTTAATGTCATCTTCAGTTACCCAACCCAAGTGACCAATACGGAATATTTTACCATCTAACCTCTGTTGTCCACCACCAAGTATGACTTTATGCTCCTCCCTTAGAATCTGGAGCATCTTTTTGGTATCAAGCCCACCGGCAGAGGCTACAGCAGTGACCGTGTTAGAGGCATGGCTTTCGTCAGCAAAAAGAGGTAACCCAAGCGATTTTACACCGTCTCGGGCTGCTTTCGCAACACGAGCATGGCGGGCGATAATATTATGTAGACCTTCCCGTAACATCATCTCCAGCGATATTGATAAAGCAAATACGGTGGAAATAGCTGGTGTCCACGGTGTTTGCCACTTCTCTAAATAGCTCTTGGCTCGGGTAAAGTCCCAGTAAAAGCGAGGCATCTTGGCTTTTGAATGTGCTTGCCATGCTTCCTGGCTCACACTGACCATAGCCAGACCGGGAGGCGCCATCCATCCTTTCTGGGAACCAGTGACGGTAACATCGCAGTGCCACTCATCCACTGGCAGGCTAATTGACCCCAGACCACTGATGGCATCTACCAGCAGCAGTTTATCAAATTCCTTTACCACCGAGCTAATTGAAGCAAGGTCATTGGTAACGCCGGTAGAGGTCTCATTATGAGTAACCAGTACTGCTTTAATTTTCGGCTCAGCCTGGAGAGCCTGGCGAACAGCATCAACATCAGCCGCTTTGCCCCATTCAAAGCGCAGCGGGATTACCTCAGCACCAAACTGCCCAGCAATAGCGGCAAAGCGCTCACCAAAGACACCAATGGATACTGATAATACCGTGTCACCCGGGGACAGAGTATTAACGATAGCCGCTTCCAAGCCACCCGTCCCTGAGCCGGTAAGCAAGAAAACATCCCCCTTCGTCTGGAATAACTGTTTTAGTTTATCAGTTACCCCGCTTAATATCTGCCCAAATTCCACACCGCGATGATTTATCATCTGCTTCGTCATCGCTTGAAGAACCTCACTGGGGAGGGGAGTAGGTCCTGGGATGCGTAACTGTTCCATTCTTTCCTTCCTCCCTATTTTAGTGTATCGGTGTTAATAACCTTAGCAAAGCGGCGTTTACCTACCTTGATGGCGCTGCCACTTTTAACCGGGGCTATACTACTCGTTACCTTCACGCCATCTATAGCCGTGCTCCCGTGGGCAATCAATCGGTTCGCATCACTACGGCTTTTAGCCAGCCCTGTTGCCACCAGCAGTCGGCTGATATCAATACCTACTTCCCCACCTCGTTGGGATACCAGTTTATTAAAAGAGAGGCGAAACTCAGGTATCTCTTCAGGCAGTTCCCTTTTTTGAAACACCTTAACAAAATGCGCCTCGGCTTCACTGGCTGCCTCTGGCTCATAGAGCCGGGTCACAATCTCCCTGGCTAGCCGTTTTTTAAGGTTCATCGGGTTAATAGACTCATCCTTGAGCCCTTGCCTAAATTCCTCCAGTTTATCATCAGGAATATCAGTCACTAATTCAAAGTAGTGCAGGATAAGGCTATCAGGAATAGACATTACCTTACCATAAACCTCGTTAGGCGGCTCAGCGACACCAATGTAGTTACCCAGGCTTTTGCTCATCTTTTGACTGCCATCGGTGCCAATGAGGAGGGGAGTCATAAAGCATT
>CAZFRL010000027.1:0-23347 GCA_964521325.1 uncultured Dehalococcoidales bacterium
TTTTTTTGAGGCAACGATACCACTTTCGGTAACAATAATTATGACGCAATTCGCCCTATTGACAATATATCCGATTTGGGGGTAAAATAAAAGCTAAGGAGGTCGGGAAACCTAAACCTTAGCTTTTATTGCAAATGGGCCGGTAGTTCAGCGAGAGAACAGCCGCTTTAAGTTCGGCGTGTCGGCGGTTTGAATCCGCCCCGGTCCATCTACAACCATAGATTAATGTTACAGTCATACAGAAACACAAGAGTAAAGGAATATATGAGTATATGAGTAAACCGAAGTATACTGTAGTATACTTCGGTTTACCGAATAACTAGAAGTGAGGTGATAAAATGGTCATGTCAAATCATTTATGGGAAGAGGAAACTCGGAAATACTTGACCCAGGTCAAGGCTGAATTGAATACACTTGATAGACAACTAGCAGAACTGCAAGCTAAACGGAAGAATTTGGCTCGTGAAGTGGAAGCATACGAGGTAGCCCTGCAAAGCTATCTAAGAAGAACTGGTAGACAGGAATCTTTGAAGTCCAATATACGGGATATTCTGGTTCAGCAGAAGAATCACATGGAAAGGCTGAAAAGAATTGCCGAGAGAAATGGTGGAATAGTCAAAGTGGGCGTAGCCACCGACATCCTTTACAATTATGGGTTGATAAAAGCCAAAACACGAGCAAATACATATCGGATTATTTATGGTTTGCTTTCGGACATGACTGATGAGGGGGAGTTTAAGAAGATAGCACCTAGCACATTTAGACTGTTAGGTGCCCAGCAAGGTTTGCCAGGTGTGAAATAAGCGCCAGAATAAAAAAATGACCCAATATACTAAAAGCCCTATACTCAGTGGCAAGCAACTAATCAAGCTTCTGGTGAAAGACAGCTGGGAAGTCAAAAGGCGAGCCAAGCACGGCGTATCTTTGGCTAAGCTTTTTCCAGACCGCACTAGAGTGACGGTAGTGCCAGATAGTAAGGCTCCGCTTGATGATGGTACACTATCAGCAATATTGGGAGTGAAACAAACTGGCATTGGGAAAAGGGGATTACTTGACCTCATTAACAAATATGGACTTTAAATCACGCTGGGCTTAATGCAGGGATTTTCTGTATATGTGGATGTATGAAAATGTCGTGTTCGAGTGGTAAATTGACTGTTATATTTTTCCTAGGTTTTGTAGAATGAAATTCTATATTATTTTCTTCGAAGAATCGCTTTCGTTCCCCTACTTCTTCAAGGGTATTCAAATGAAGTGAGACAGCTTCACCAAGCCTTTTTTCCGCTTCTGGTAGAGAGCGACCAAAAGTTGCTGTACCAAGTTCCTCGCAATACGCAGTCCATCTCTTATTCACTTTGTGAAATTTATAGGTTAGGACTACATAACCTTCCGCTTTCAAATTTTACCTCCCTTTTAAAACTACGAAATCAGCAACTTGCTTTGATGGGCTAAAATAATTGTATCATACTGTTACTTCATGTTACAAATAATAACATGATTTATTATTTTGTCAACAATAGTTATTTATACTACTTGTCTTTAAGAGATAATTGCCTTCACTTATTTATCACCTCTCCCCACACCCCATCCCCTCTAATTTCCCCCAGCTTTACTGGCAGGAGCTTATTGGTTAAATCTTGGTTGCTTTCAGTATACACCTTTATGTAGTTATCGGTGTGACCTGACCAGATACCATCAGTCTGTTTCTCCCATAATACGGGCATGGTCTTACCTATAAATCGCTGGCTGAAATTTTGGGCGCTTTCTTTAGCCAGGGTCAGCATTTTATGGCTGCGCTGCTTTTTAACTTTATCTCCTACTTGGTGCGGCATCCGGGCAGCCTGAGTTTCCTGACGTGGCGAGTAGGGGAAGACATGAATTCGGGCAAACTCCATCTGCCGGCAAAAATCATAGCTCTCCTGAAACTCCTCATCAGTCTCACCGGGGAAGCCAACAATAATGTCGGTGGTGATAGCCGCCTCCGGTACCACAGACCGAATTAGGGATACCACCTCCTGGTAGTCGCTGGTAGAGTAGTGCCGTTTCATCCGACCGAGCACCCCGTCACTGCCGCTCTGCAAAGAAAGGTGGAAGTGGCGGCATAGCCTCTGGTCACGCCAGAGTGTGATAAGCTCGGAGGAGATTTCCCGGGGGTGGAGGGAGGACAATCTTAATCGGGTTACATCAGTCTCAGCCAGGATACGCTCCAGTAACCCACTTAGATTAGCCCCATTATGGTTATATGAGCCAATCTTGACTCCGGTTAATACCACCTCTTTATAACCGTCAGCAGTTCGGTGCCTGACCTCGTCAACAACCTGGTCAGCGGGCAGGCTTTCCTCCCTGCCCCGCACCAGAGGCACAATGCAGTAAGCACAAAAGCTGTTACAACCATCCTGAATCTTGATAAAGGCACGAGTCCTGAAACCAGCAATATGGCTGCTGGCTGAGTTGCCTTGACCGCAGGCTGGACTGCTTATGTAGCCGGATTCCTCTAGTAGCTGTGGTAGCTGCTGTTTTTGCTCGTTGCCCAGGACGAGACTAACTCCATCAATCTGAGCCAGCTCGTGGTGGGCTCGTTGGGCGTAGCAGCCGGTGGCAATAATCAGAGCGTCAGGATTTCGCCGATGAGCCAGCCGCAGCAGGTGGCGGGATTTGCTGTCGGCGATACGAGTAACGGTACAGGTATTTAGTATATAAATATCAGCCCTATCAGTCGGGGATACAAGAGTGTAACCTGCCTCAGCAAACTGTTTGGCTAAAAGCTCTGTCTCAGCCTGGTTGAGTTTACAGCCTAAAGTATCTAAGGCAATCTTTATCCTTTTATGCCCCTCACCCATCTCACCAACCTCAATCAGGGATTGTTTATAATTTCATTCTCTAATTGACTACCTGCTTAATGGGCATTATAATGTTCGTATTCTCAGACGGTCAAATTAGAACTATTCCCTCCCATTGACAAGGAGGGGGGTGAAAGGAGTAAGGTTGGTAAACACTGGTAATAATAGGGTGGTGGTTACCGGAATGGGGGTTATATCTCCCCTTGGTCTGAATCTCCCGACCACCTGGGAGGCTCTTATCGCTGGTAAGTCCGGCATTGGCTATATCACTCTATTTGACCCTGAACCCTGTGAGACCAAGATTGCTGGTGAGGTGGGGGGGTTTGAGCCTACCGATTATATCAACCGTAAGGATGCCCGCCACATGGACCGCTTTACCCAGCTGGCACTAGCTGCCAGCCGGGAAGCCATGGAGCAGTCCGGCCTGCAAATTAACTCCGGTAACCAAGATAGTATCGGTATCATAACTGGCAGTGGTATTGGTGGGCTAACTACCTTGTTTGAACAAATCAAGGTGCTATTAGAAAGGGGACCGGATAGAGTGAGCCCCTTCCTGGTACCAATGATGATATCTGACATGGCTGCAGCCCAGGTATCGATTGCACTGGGAATAAAAGGACCAAATTTTTGCACTACGTCAGCCTGCTCCAGTGGTTCAGACGCCATAGGAGCTGCTTACGAGCTTATTAAGCATGGTGATACCCAGGTTATGCTCGCTGGCGGTAGTGAGTCAATAATAAACCAGATAGGTATTACTGCTTTTAATGCCCTCAAAGCTATTTCAACAAGAAACAATGAGCCGCAGCTAGCCTCCCGCCCCTTTGATGTTGAGCGTGACGGTTTTGTTATTGGTGAAGGAGCTAGCATTCTTGTCCTGGAAAGCCTTACCCATGCCCAAAAGCGGGGGGCTCAAATCCTGGCTGAAATTATAGGCTATGGGGCTAGTGCCGATGCCTACCATATTACTCAGCCGGTTGATGATGGGGAGGGTGCTGCCAGAGCTATACGGAGGGCGATTAATAAAGCCGGAATCAAGGCTAATGAAATTGATTATATTAACGCTCACGGCACATCAACACCACTAAACGACAAAACAGAAACGCTATCAATTAAGACCGTATTTGGTGATAACGCCTATCGCATTCCAATAAGCTCCACCAAGTCAATGATGGGGCACCTCATTGGTGGTTCCGGGGCTGTTGAAGCGGCGATATGTATTATGGCTATCCGGCACGGGATTATACCACCGACCATAAACCTTACCCACCCTGACCCTGAATGTGATTTAGATTATGTGCCCAATGTAGCCCGCCGAGCCAAGGTTACTACCGCTCTGTCCAATTCCTTTGGCTTTGGTGGTCATAATTCAGTCTTAGTCTTCCGACAATATATTGAGGCGTAGGCTTGAACCATAGTCGTTGGAATCTTCTGCCGCCGGCTCCCGATGAGCATTTGGCCAATGCTTCAGGTTTTCCCCAACTAATAGCCCAGCTCCTGTATAATCGTGGTGTCACTGAGCCATCCCAGCTGGAACTATTCATCGCTGCTGATAAGCGCCTGTCAGGTGACCCCTTCCTTTTGCCCGATATGGACAAGGCATTAGCCAGGATTTACCGCGCTTTATTTTCTGGTGAAAACATTGCTATCTATGGTGATTTTGATGTTGACGGCATCACTGGAACCGCTTTGCTTGTCCAGGGGCTATCAGTACTTGGCGGTAAGACCACCCCTTATATACCACATCGCCTAACCGAGGGCTATGGACTTAAAACGGCTGCTTTAGAGAATCTTTACCGGCAAGGTGTTAGCCTGGTTATTACCGTTGATTGCGGGATTACTGCCCTGTCCCAGGTTAAGAAGGCACGAAAGATGGGGCTGGATATAATTATTACTGACCATCATACCCCTCTAGCTGAAATCCCACCAGCCGTTGCCATTGTTGATCCTAGACTGCCCAACTCAGACTACCCCTGTTCAGAACTGGCTGGTGTCGGGGTGGCCCTCAAGCTCGTTCAAGCCCTGTTCCAGGGCGTAGGCAAGGAGAAACAACTGGATGGACTGATGGACCTGGTAGCCCTGGGAACTGTAGCCGATATGGTGCCACTACTGGAGGAAAATCGATACCTGGTTAAGCAAGGACTGAAGCTAATTAATACCAGCCCTCGCCTCGGTATCAAAGAAATGATAACCCAGACTGGGTTAAACATTGGCCGCATTGACTCAGAAGGTATCTCCTGGGTTATAGCCCCGCGGTTAAATGCTGCTGGCAGAATGGAGCACGCCATGACCAGCTATAAATTGTTAATGACAGACTCACCGCAGGAGGCGCGAGAGTTATCAATATGGCTGGACCAAAAAAACGCTGAACGGCAAAAGCTAACCACCAGGGTCTTGGCTAAAGCCAGAGAGCAAGTATTAGCTCAGGGAATCTCGTCACTGTTGGTAGCCAGTGATAAAGGCTATCCTGCTGGAATCGCTGGGCTGGTAGCTAGTAGACTGTTAGAAGAATTCTACCGTCCGGCAATTGTTATCAAAATTGGCGAGCAGGTGAGTAGCGGCAGTTGTCGCAGTATTCCCGAGTTTAATATTATCTCTGCCCTAAATCAGTGTAGTCGCTTCTTAGCTGAGTTTGGTGGATACTCCAAGGCAGCTGGTTTTACCCTGCCGACCAAGAATCTGGCTCATCTTCAGCAGCATCTTTCTCAACTTGCCACTACTCAACTAGCTGGGGTTGACCTTCGTCCTCGCTTGAATATTGATGTCAAGGTTACCCTACCCGAGCTTGGCGGGGATACCTTCAAAATAATTCAACAACTAGCTCCCTTTGGTCATGGTAATCTGCCTCCCACCTTCCTCAGCCGCGGGGTAGAAGTTATTGATTGCCAGACCATGGGTAATGGGGGACACCTGAGGCTGAAATTAAAGCAAGGCGGTACGGTGTGGGATGGGGTAGGTTTCAGATTAGGTAACTATCTGGCTGAGGTATCCTCTCCCATTGACATCGTGTATAACCTGGAGCTAGACCGGTGGGGTGGGGGGGAAAGACTACGACTTAATATCTTGGACTTTGCCCCAGCTAGCTTTAGTCGAGAGCACCTGATTCGGTGAGAATAGGGGTGGGTCCCAGTTGAGCATAGGGTGTCCTCGGTGCTTGTCGAAATTGTCAATTAAAACTTCTGATTATTTTACTTCTAATTCTTTTGGTACAGTTGGCTCTATAATCTTACAGAAGGCATCTACTATCTCAGGGTCAAATTGTGTTCCAGCACATCGATTTAACTCATTAAGTGCATGTTGGGGTGATAGCTGCTCGTGGTAAGGTCGAGGAGAAGTAATTGCGTCATAAGCATCGGCTACAGCCAAAATACGGGCTTCTAAGGGAATAGTCTCACCTTTCAGGCCAGAAGGATAACCCTTACCATCATAGCGTTCGTGGTGATGTAGAATACCGGGTAGGCAGTTAACTAAATCAATGACGCGTCTAATTATCTCTACGCCAACCTTAGGGTGGGCTCTAACTGCCTCCCACTCTTCATCAGTCAAATGTCCCTTTTTGCCGAGTATAGAATCAGGGATACCGACTTTGCCTATATCATGTAGCAAGCTGGCAGCGCGGAGTGTAGCTATTCTGTCTTGCGGCAGACCAAGTACCTCAGCTATGGCTACTGAATAGTCGCTAACTTTTTTAGAATGTCCATAGGTGTAGTGATCCTTAGCGTCAACAGTGGCGGCTAGAGCGTAGATAATACTTAAGGCTCTTGGTCTCGCCTCAAGCTCTATGCCTATAAAGGGTGTTTCCGGTTTCACCATATCCGAGGATAAGCAGGTCCGGTTTCTTCCTGTTTGCTTAGCATGATACAGTGCTGCATCAGCGCAGGCAATAATTTCCTGTCTCATCACGCCATCAATTGGCCAATTGGCTATACCGAGGCTGATAGTGATAGGCATTGACATTGAGCTTGTTTGTGACTCTACTGTTTTACGAATACGCTCCGCTACTATGTTGGCATCCTCGAGTTGTGTCTCAGGCAGAAGAATGGTAAATTCCTCACCCCCGTAGCGAAAAGCCATGTCTACACTTCGAATTGAGTTTTCAATGTATTTACCAATTTTTCGGAGGGTCTCATCCCCGGCTAAATGTCCGTAGATATCGTTATAAGCCTTAAAAAGGTCTATGTCTAGCATTGCTAAAGAGAATGTGGTGCCGAAGCGAGAACCTCTGGCAATCTCCTGCTCCAGACGCTCGTGAAAATGGCGGTGATTATATAAGCCGGTCAGTCCATCAGTATTTGCCCTTACTAGAGCTTGGGAATAAAGTTGGGCATTGGCTATTATGATGCCAGCTTGGCTGGCTATACTCATCACCAGCTCTATGTCATCGTGAGTGTAGATAGTATCTGATTGCTTTCTACCAAGGGCTAGAATGCCAACTAGCTTACCCCGGCTCTTAATGGGGCACAATAAACCCAGATTGGATATAGTTGTTTGCTCCTTTTCTGACTGCCATAATCCCTTAAATTCCGGGATGCTATCAATTTGATTTAGGTCAAGGGGGTCGTTCTCTTTAACCAGCCAGGCTACAATTGGGCTATCAGTATTAAATCTAAGCTCATCACTTAGCTCGCCTTCTGCTTCAGGATAAGTAAATTGCGTGGTAAAATCGCCACTACTATTATCTTGAAATAATAGTTTGGCTTGTGTGATGCGTAGAGCCTTGCTTATTGTGGGCAATATTTCACCTGCCAGTTCATTTAGATTGATGATGCTGCCCATTCTGCTGTTGAAGCTGAGTAGCGTCTGACGGTGTTCATAGGTTTCCTTGTAAAAGAAGCGGTCTACCCCTTCTTGAATAGCATGCCTTAGCGGACGGGTCACTAGAGCTAACAGGAGAACTAATACAGTGGCAAGTAATACAATACTGTAGGTTGGTTGAGTGGGGAACAATGCCCGGGCGAGGAATATTGAGCCTATATAAATGCCAGCAAGACAGGCAACTAAGGCAAAGTATGTCAGCCCTCTTCGCGCTACAAGCCTGATGTTAAGCAACTGGTATCTTAGGATAGCGTAGCTGATTATTAGGGCGCCAGCAATGTTACCAATATGGTCTACGGAATAGTTGGCTAGGGCGGGGCTAAGGTTAGTCGACATAAATACCATCCATAAAGCGGCAGCAGTCAGCAAGTAGCCGAGTCTATTTCTCTCCTGTGGGTTGGTTGAGCTTCTAATTCCTTGTACTAGGTGGAATACTGCCGTTAGTTGAAATAGAGCTTCAAAGGGGACCAATGCATAAAATGTGTTGTCAAACGTGTGATATAAGATTCCATCAACTACATAGGAGCTTTCTAGCATACCGCCCAGGCTGACAAAAATGGCGAGCGCTATTACCGCTGTGTATCCGGCGTATGTCATTTTTCCGGCAGGTTTGTTGAAGAAAGTGCGGATAAAATGGTAGTAGAGGACTGGCACTGAACCTATCAGCACAAGGAGAATTCTATTCCATAGGAGTGTTTGGGCAGGAAAGAAATTAGCGTGCAGGACAGAGGAGCAAAGACTGGATAGCATTGATACTACCAGATAGAAGATAAAGACCTTGTGCACTCTGGCTAGTGGGCGATTCAGAATGATGCCAATTAGCGCGATATAACCGATGACGCTAATGAGCGGTATTATAGCGTATATATTCACCCTGGACCTCGCCTCTTCCTGAAGCTCAAGTTAATGATTACCCTTCCAATATTATGTATAACTAGTAGTCATTATGGATTATAGTCTTAGCTATGTCAATAGGAATAAAGTATAATAATGGCAGTGTTTTATACGTAAAGAGTATTAAAAGGGACATTAGCCCTTTAGGAAACAAATCCCCCTCTCCTAAGAAGAGGGGGATAAAGAGCGTGAGGTCTACACAAACAAGCTATTTACTATGAACAGTTTCTGGTTGACGTTCTTCTGTACTAGTTGCTACCACCTCGCGATGGCTGTTCATTAAGAAGTCTATCATGCTATCTGAGGGGTTGATGTGTGGTATCTTTAAATGAGCCAGATCGGCACCGGCTGCCTGCTGCTTGAGCATATAGGCTTGGAAGGCATTAGTGGGGAGGAGGGTAACCTCTACCGGTCTTAGCTTGGTGAACGACTCTAGATTGGCGTAGTCGCTATCCAACTCTTTGAGCTGCTGGTGTACGGAGATAGCTGCCTGCTCAGCAGGAATATATCCGTTCTCTCTGAGCTCAAGGTACAGGTGTAATACCGGTTTCTCCTTAGCCTCCTTGCGTACTGCCCAGTCTTTGTAGTCTACCCCTGAGTTCTCTATAGCTTGCCAGATAACCCCCTCGGTTAATCGGGTAAAACCAGCGATGTCAATTAAGTCATCTACGCGAGCGTAGAAAGCCATCTGCGGGATATCTATGTTAAGCTGGTCATTGCGGAGTGATGTTATCTTAATCATATCACCAACTCTATATCTAACCAGAGCTCCACCGAGAAAGTTGGTTATGACCATTTCATATTTCTCGCCGGCTCTTACCTCGTCTAGCAAGACGGTTTTTGGCTGGTACGAGAGGTCTTCCTTTGATTTAAAACTCTCTTGCTCTGGAATAAACTCAAGGAAGTTGAGATGAGGCCAGAAGGTCATCCCCTGATGGTCCCAGGTTTGGGTGGCTATCATGGTAGCCTCGGTGCAAGCATAGATATCCAGTGGGTCTAGCCCCCACATCTCTTTGATTTTATGTCTGAAGACTTTAGTATCTGTACCGCTGGCTATCAGCCCCTTTAACGACCATACATCCCTGGGTAACATGGGGCGGTGAGCCAGTTTGCTTTTCATCGCTCCCTTTACCAGCCGGAGTAGAGCTTTAGGCTTGCGCAGGAAAGGTTTGATATTAATAGCTCCATTTCCCTGACTGAAGCGCTCACCTATTGCTACCAGCACGCTGGATATACCGCCGAATATATCCATTCCTTCAAATAGAGCTAGCTTGAAGCCTTGCTGTATCCTGTCGGCAAACTCCATTTTCTCAGCCTCATCCGATGGGGGCAAGAAGTCAAAGATGGCCTCTTCTTCCATCCTATTACCAGCTATGCCTGTGAAATAGGGTGCCGGAGCCAATGCGTAGAGGTACTTATCATGCTCCCGCATTTTGACTTCTCCTCTTTGCTTACAGCTACCAAAAATTACTAGGGCAAGCATAACTGCCCCCAGCTCCTCATAGAGCCTGTTGGTAACCGGTAGCCACTTAAAGGGGTATTCACCAGACCTGCCCGAGGTATGCTGCCACAGTAGCGGCTTTTCAGGGAGTATATCTTTCTTTCGCTTCAAAAGATAAGGGGCGTAATCAGCATAGGTGGTAAGTGGCACCTGCTTGCGGAACTCTTCTACAGTCCTGGGCATGGCTCCATTCATAATTGTTCTGCCCAGCTCGCATCTTTTGAGTAGCTCTATCTGCTCCAAAAGTAGCCGCCGCTGAATCCTCATAAAATCCTCCAGGCTCAGGTCAATAAACCCGCAGCACCTCTGCCACAGCTCATCATATTTGCCTTGTTTTAGTAATTCATTTAGTGTAGCCATTTTATTTCCTCCTTTAACTGATATTTAGAATCTAGCTTGATTTAGAGTTCTTACGCAGGCGCTTATACTCTTTCTGTTGGGTAGTAGCATTGGCGTTTGTTTTCTGTAGCTTTCATAGCCATCAAATATCCTGGTGAAAACAAACTTGTCCTCAATGAGTACCAGCAGGATATCCAACAAAATCCATATCGGTGCGGCCATAAGCAGTAGGCTTGACTTTGAAACTAGAATTAGAGAGAGCACAAAGAGGATGAACCAATGTACCCCTGGGTGACGGACAAGGGCATATAGCCCGGTTGTTATTAGCTTATTGCCAACGCCGGTGGTAACATATGTCTTACGGAAAGGAAGATTAATAAACAGGGAATATATTAATAAGAAGAGTGATATTGAAAGTAATACCCAGCCGAGCCAGGTTGACCAAACGGGTAATGGTAGCTTATCTGATTGGAGGCACACCATCGTTAGGGCGTAGGCTAGTAAGCCGCTACCCAAAACCCAGGTAAAAAGTTTTGCCCCTGGGATTCTTTTTAGGGAGACAATGTCGAAAAGGTGTATTACGATGAAACCAACAGTGCCTATAGCGATGTAAATCATAATACCTCCTCTCCTCATTCGACTATCGCAGATTGTGCTGGCAATGGGAAGGTATTGTGTTCTAGAATAATATTCTATTAAATCTGGATAATTAAAAATCCCCTCTCCTTTTGTATTGAAGAGAGGGGAACAAAATGGTTTTTGGGGAAAATTAAGAATTCTACCGAGTGCTAAGAAGGTAAAGTAGATAATGGACAGATGAGCCTTAATATGCTATTCTTATTACAGGTAGCAGTATTTAGCCTTAACTGGAGATGACCAAGTGGGTAAAATAGTGATAGCGATAGTCGACAAACAGTCCTTCTTTAGGTCTGGGGTGTGCCAGGCGCTATCTCAACAAGATGACCTTGAGCTATTTGACTATGAGCCAGACCAGAACCTAATGGGATTAATTGAAGCTAGCTCTCCCAATGTGCTACTACTAGATATTGACTATCCTTCCCTTGGCGGGCTTGAACTATGTAGAAGGATTGTTCGACACTATCCAAATACCAAGGTAGTAATGCTAACCCCCAGCCCTAATGATGGCGAGCTCTTTGAGGTTATTAAAACCGGAGCTGTAGCCTACCTGGCTAAGAATACCAATACCGAAGAGCTGGTTAAGACGATAAGGCAAGCCAATCGTGGTGAATATCCGATAAATGACAGCCTGGCAGCTAGGCCTAAGGTTGCCGAGCATGTATTAAGGCAGTTTCAAGACATTGTATCAATGGGAAAAGCTATGGAGGCTATAGCTGCTCCCCTCACTCCCAGGGAGACACAGATTCTAGGCTACATTGCTGATGGTAACTCAAATAAGCAAATCGCCTATATCCTACAAATCAGTGAGCAGACAATTAAGAATCACGTTAGTGCTATCCTGCGCAAGCTAAATGCTAATGACAGAGCCCATGCTGTGGTTCTGGCTATACGCCACGGTTGGATTTCAATTGAGGAAAAACCCGAAGAAAGACCTTTAGAATAGCTGTAGATACCAGTTGAGGATGCTGCCCCCCCACAGTAGAGTCACCATAGCTCCTGAGGAAAGAAAAGGACCAAAGGGAATAGCCTCTGTACGCTTCCTTACTCCGAGTAAGAGTAGCACCGCAGCCACCAAACCACCACTAATCATCGCTAGAAACAAAGAAACCAGAACTACAGGGAAGCTGGTGAGCAGCCCTACTAGAGCCCCCATCTTGACATCCCCCCAACCTATCCCTCCCTTATAGACTAGAGCTATAAGGAGCATTATCGCCAGGCCAATTCCACCGCCTATAATCGCCTTGACAATCCCAGGGTTGGGGGTAAAGGCAGCAATAATCAGGGCGATAGCTATAGCCGGATAGACTACCTTGTTCAGGATAAGCCCCCGCTCCAGGTCAATCACCAGAATGACGATTAACAAGCAGAAGTAGAAACTTGTGATGCCAAGCTCTGGGGAGAGACCATACCACCACCATAGGAAAGCGAACATAAGCCCTGTTCCTAGCTCAACCCATAACACACGCCGGGGAATAGGAGCTTGGCAATAGCGGCAGCGACCACGCAGCCAGAGGTAGCTGAATACCGGAATGAGGTCTTTTGAGGCTATACGGTGCCCACAAGCAGGGCAGCGGGAAGCCGGGCGTAGCAAAGACTCCCCTACCGGCAAGCGGTCAATACAAACATTGAGGAAGCTGCCAATAACTATGCCGACTAAGCCAAATATAACCACCTGATAACCCTCGTTTGGATTTTGAACGCTATCTGTGTTTGAGTCAATAGGACATTTTACTTATATAAAAAGTTACTATTGGGCTATTTACCATTGGACTGAATAGTTGCACACTGTAATTAGATTGAATTTTATAAAATAAAGGTCGGGACAGCTTAATCTCCAGAAAAAGGAGGTGATAAAGAGTGAAAAAGTTTATAAAACACTTTCGCTATGGTCAGAAAGGTTTTACCCTGATTGAGCTTCTGGTGGTGGTCGCTATCCTTGGTGTCCTTGCCGCTGTAGCCATCCCTAATGTCGGCAGGTTTATGCAGAAGGGTGAAGAGGAAGCCGCGGCTACTGAGCTACATAATGTGGAGACAGCAATGATGGCGATGATGGCTGATATAGGCTGCATGGAGGTCGGCGCTGTGACACCAGAGACTAACGATATGGCAACATTCCCGGCTGCTGGTGCTGGTGACCCGGTTGCGGTGCCGCTTTATGGTGGCGTAGGAGATCGCTACCTGAACATGCAAAAAACTGAATGGAACTATACTTGTGAAACGGACGGGACAGTTACTCAGGGTACCAAATACGTCGAACCAACACCTTAGTAATATGTAGCTAAGCTTGAAGCTCTGACCAGAAGTGAAAGAGCAAAAGGGAAGGCTTATCAGTGAGGTTACTTTAAATGTGGTCTTGCTGATAAGCCTTCTTCTATGGGATTTAGTTTTTACTGAAAGCTAGAGTAGTATCAGATTTAGCCCCGTATCACCTAAGCCGGTGACTTTACTTTGACTCCACCGGTAAGCTTTTCTACTTCCTCTCGGTCGTTGCAGAAGGCAAACAGGTTTTCGCGGCTGATCATTCCTTTGTGAAAAAGGTTGACCAGCGACTGGTCAAGGGTTATCATTCCGAGCTCAGCATGAGTGCGAATTACATTGGGTAATTGGTAAATCTTGCCCTCCCTGATGAGGCTCCTTACCGGTGGGTTAGCCAGCATAACCTCTACAGCGGCTATCCTTCCTGAGTCATTAGCCCTGGGGACGAGTGCTTGACACAGAACACCAAGAAGCAGAGACGCCAGTCGTGTCTGAGCTAGATAGCGCTCGTGGGGTGGGAATAGGTCTATCACCCGCTCCATAGCCTGGGGGGCGCTCGGGGCATGACCGGTAGTTAATACCAAATGCCCGGTCTCAGCCACAGTAAGCACTGCCGCTGCTGTTTCCACGTCTCTCATCTCACCAACCAGAATTATATCCGGGTCTTGCCTTAATACATGCTTTAGTGCCTCAGCGAAGGATAGGGTATCGCTGCCTAGCTCCCGCTGGGTTATAGCCGAGTTTAGGCTGGCATGGATATATTCTATAGGGTCTTCAATTGTAACCACGTGGCGGCGTTCATTAGTATTCAAATGTTGAATCATAGATGCCTGCGTAGTACTCTTGCCGCTACCGGTGGGTCCGCTAATCATCACCAGCCCTCTGGGTCTGAAAATCATGTCTTTACATACCTCGGGTAATCCTAGTTCATCTATAGTTGGGATAACTGGGGGCAGCAAACGTATGGCGAGGCTAATCGCCCCCCGTTGCTGCGCGGCATTGCATCTAAGCCTGACACCACCGCGTATAGTACGAGCAAAATCGAGCTCCAGATGGCGATGGAAATAATCCCTTTGGGCAGACGTAGTTAGCTGGAGGTATGCCTCGTGTACGCCATCAGGCGCGACTTCTGTCGTATCAGCCAATGGCTCAAGAGAGCCATTGATGCGGAGTAGTGGCGGACTGGAGACAACGAGGTGCAAATCAGAGGCACCCTTAGATTGGGCTAAATCGAGTAGTTCAAAAATATTCATTGACTTTACCTCCCGTGCTCAAGGTCTAAAGTAAAATCCATCCCAGCACAGGTTTTCTTCATATTTGAAACAACAACCTGGGAAAACCTATCGCTGGCTCTTAACTTGGTAGCGTATGATAAAACTACATCCTCACTTGGTGCCACACCGCTTATGGTCAATTCATCATTTTCCTGAGTAATACTGCTCAAAGTTACAGAGCCTGGCAAGACGTGTATTGCCAGTGCCAGATCCCCGTTAACTTCATCACGCTGTTGGCTAAAATTACTGAGGGCTGCATCAAAGGTATCACGGGATGCCTCTACCTCGGCAATCTGCTTCTCCAGCTCGGTAATTTCTTCCATTTGGGCTTGTTCTTGTGCTAGTTTTTCTATAAGAACCTGGTTGATAGTATTCAATTGAGTGCGCAGTGCCGCTGTCTCAGCAGCAGCACCCTGGGTAAGCGTTACCATGTAAACAAGCAGAGCCATAGCCACTACGATGCCAGGCACAATAAGGACCTTAGTTAAGGAGATGGGTTTAGGCTGGTAGGCCTCAGGCAGGAGATTCAGATTTACTGCTGAGGGGTTAACCCATTTCCCCGGCGATAGCTCTTTGAGAGCCAGACCAATGTTAACCATATACTGGTTTGGAGCGAAGTTTTCAGGACAATCCAGGGGCGATGACAGTGGCAAAACAGGGTATCCTAGCTCATCGGATAAGGATTGACATAGCTCTGGCTCCTGTGTCAGCTCCCCGGAAACAAATATAGGCGTGCTCGGATCAAGGGGTTTTTCCGGATTACTGGAATTATAAAATTTGATGGTTCTATCAAGGTCTTCCTTTATAATCGGTAACTTCTCTGGCCATGATACGGCTTCACTGGGAAGAGACAGGCTGCGAGTAGCTTGAGGAATTCCGTCTACCATAATTACAATGTCAAACTCAGTTGACCGAACATCGACAATTATAGCTGTCGCCCTATTTGCCACTCTAACTAGGGCTAAGGGTGCTACGTCTATAAGATAAGGCTTAATACCTATCTGACGCAGTGTTTCAATTAAGGCATCAGTAGCATTGCGGGGGATAGCGACTAAGAAAACTTGTATTTCCTCTCCGGGAGCAGGAATAGTTTGCCACGAGAGATAAAAGTTCTCCAGAGGCACTGGCAATACTCTTTCTGCCTCCCGCCTTACCGCTTCATCCAGCATTTCATTAGGCAACCGAGGTAAAGTAATTGAGCGAGATAAGCAGTGGAGCCCGCTCAAACCAGCGATGACCTTCTTCGCCTTTATTTTCTGGGCTTTGAGAAGTTCGTTAATCTTGTCAGCAACCTTTGCTTCATCAGCAATTACACCATCCCTAACGAAAGCCGACTCCAGTGGCAGCTCACCCCATTTTTTCACCCGCTTGCCCTTAGCTACCAGCAGCTTGAGACCGGTATCGCCAATATATAAAGTAACTACTTCTTTAGCCATAGTTAGTCACCCTCATAGGTATAAATTGATAGTGAGAGCTCGGCTGATGGCTTCACAGGCTCTACTTCCTCAGCCTGTTCCTCCTCAGCCCCCTCTTCCTCAGCCCCCTCTTCCTCAGCTTCTTCTACCTCATCAATCGTTTTAGGAGCAGTTATTTCTACTGAGTCCACTGCACCAGTGGGATATTGCTCAGTCCACTTAAGGACAAAATTAATTAGGTTAGGCACGTCTCCTCTAGCTATCACATTAAGTGGGAGAGCAGAGTAGGTAACATTTTCCAGCGTCTCACTAGTTAGGAAAGATGAGTTAATCTCAAATATTTCTACATTACAATCTTCAGCGATATCAAATAAAGTATCGGTCTCTTCGATGCTCTCAATTGGCTGGGAAAGGCTGGCCTTGGTAGCTTCAAGCTGTGACCTGGCTTGAGCTAGCTGACTCTCCAGTTCCTCTTTCTCAGAAGGGGGCGGCTCAGACAAATATTTCTCTAACCTCAGCTTAGCTAAAGACAGGTCCTGGTTTAGTTGGCTTTGCTCCTGACCTTGTTGAGCGTAATTAAAGGCAAGGCTAGCAACAATAACAATGATGATACCGATGCCCAGAACTAACCAAGTTGCTTTACTTAACCTCATTACTTAACTCCGCTCTAGCTAGTTTCCCAGGTTAGGACACTTAACGCCCCAGCATCCTCAATTATAGCTGACCTCACTGTGGTATTTCCAGCAGTAGCTTCTATCAGCCATTTGTAGAAATCGGCGTTAGTTACGAACGATATATCCTGCTCCTTAAATGTAGCCCAGACAAAAGCGATTGCGTAATCCCAGTCAGCGTCATGTATCTTGAACTTGAAGGTGAGGGTTCCGTCTCTGTTGTTCTTATCAAACAGTGGACCCTTATTGTTCTGCCATCTCCAGATGAAGGCAAAGCCACCGGAAGCTATCTTGGTTTGAGTACTTTCGAGGTAATCAAATGTTATAACTGGTATTGCAATTTCATCATAAGGGTCGCCAATTAGGCTCTCATCACCAGGAACAGGAGCAAAGAAGGCGCCCACGGTTTCTACCCTGCGATTTCCGGTACCATCATAATGGAAAGTAAGTTCACAATAGTACTCAACCCAGTCCTCGTCGTAATCGCGATTTATCAGCTCTGGTGGTATAATAAGCTGGACCCAGGTCTGGTGGGGTTGGTTAAGTTTATACTCGTCATCACCGAGTAAACCTTGTATCAGGGCAAGCTTGGTAACAGTGACATTAACGGGCAGGCTATTTACTGAGTTAGGCAGGTCATAGCTATGGGAGTCGTTGTCATCCAAGCCCTGTAACGTTGCATCATCGCTGATTATCCTGTACATTGCGTCTTCAACTCCGGCATCAGCAGCGTAGACCTCATTCATATTTTCCTCATGGGTTTGGCCAGCCTTAACCCCGGTGTTCATAAAAGCTAGAAGGGGAGCGATGATTAGGCCACCCACGAGTAGCAGAATCAAGACCAGGATAAACGCCTGTCCCTTCTCGTCCCTGTTTATTTTCCTAAGCAGCTTCATTTCAATCACCTGTCATCATTCATGCCTAACTGGGTCTCGGCATGATTTCGTAGGTTCTCTCCTCAACAGCCTCACCAACGGAGGCGGTTATAGTGACATTAAGTTTATTGTCAACCACTGGCGGAATGAGTATGCCAGTGATATGCTCAGCAATATGGGTTGAACTCTGGCTTTCAGTGGTCCCTATAAACTGACCATCAGAGTTATATTTATCAGTAGTTATTTTCTGATGACGCCAAAGCTCATTACTGTCGTATGTGTAGCGCTCTTCATAGGAATCAAAACATTGATTGTCTTGTGCATCCCGTCTTTCCCAGCCCACCCAGGTCAGGGTTAAGGCCTCTGTTTCTGCTGTCCCCGTGTCGTCATCAGTGCTGATGCCCTGTGTCATCTGGGCATCACGGCTAATCCAGTACCCGGCATTCTGCACTTGGCTAACCGCTACCATATGGTTATTACTGCGCTCACTACCTCTAACCACTTGAAATACACCCGTAGCGGCACCACCGGCTATAAGAGCTACAATAGCAATAACCACCAAAAGCTCAATAAGAGTAAAACCTTTCTCGTTTCGTTTCATCTATCCACCTTATAATCGTCAATCGTAAGCACCGATTTGTCATCGTGTTTAATAGCAACTGTTATCTTCTGGATACCAATATCCTCATCAGGGCTGGCTAAAGGTTCGCCAGTATATGGGTCAGTAGGTACCGCCGTAAGCTCTACGCTATAACCATCAGGGGTCGTTATCAATCCATAATCTCCATGGTCAGGCTCAGCAAAATTGATGTAGTCTTGGCTCTTAACATATTCGATTTGACTTCGGGCTAGGCTTTCAGCAGTAGCTCGCTCATCGGTGATAAGGAGCGCTTTAGACGCAGTAGCCAAACCACTAAGAAAGGCAGCAGCAACTATGCCCAGAATAGCCACAGCCATTATGGTTCCAATAAAAGTTCCTCCAGCCTCACTATTCCCCATTTTGACACCACATATATTCTTTATAGCTCTAATCTTCATCATCTAAGCCATTTGTCCATAAACAGAATACATAGCTGAGACCAAGGATATAGCAATAAAAGCAACTACTAAGCCTATAATTACGGTCACGGCTGGCTGAATAAGCCCGATGAGGGAATGGGTTTTATCTTCGGCCTCAGTCTCATAGCTTTGAGCCACAGACAGCAGGGTAACATCAAGATTTCCGGTTTCCTCACCAACTCCAATCATTTGCACCATCATCGGCAGGAAAAGCGGGTTCCTTGCCATCGGTTGGGATAAACCTTCACCTCTGAGCAGATTCTGTTGAACATCGGTAAGAGCATTTGCTATCACTTTATTACCACTACCCTGGATAACCAGGGACATGATTTCAGGCAAGGGCAACCCAGCGTGAAACAGTAGTGACATGCTCCGGCAGCAGCGGGCAAGCTCATTAAGATGGCTAATCCGCCCTATTATTGGTAATTTGAGGATTAGTTGGTCCCATTGATACCTCCCTGCCGGCGTTTTAATGTAGGCATAGACCAAACCAGCGACAGTAACTACTGCTATCAGAAGATAAAGCCCGTAGCTTTGAAGCCCATTCATAACAGCAATGAGTATCCTGGTTGGTAGCGGTAAATCGGCCCCAAGTGAGCTATATAGACCGGTGAAAGTCGGTAAAACAAAAACGACTAATATAGCTATCACTATAACCGCCACTACAGAAACAATAACTGGATACATCAGAGCATTTTTAATACCTTTGGCGGTGGCGATTTCCTTCTCCATATGATCAGCTAGCTGCCTCAGCACCGTCTCAAGACCCCCAGTTTGTTCACCTACGCTTAGTGACCGGCAGTAAATTGTTGGGAAAACTTTAGGGTGCTTAGCTAGAGCTACTGACAGCCGATTACCACCACGAAGGTCAGAGATTACTTCACCCAGCACTCTCTTTAAGGTGTGGCTGGATGCCTGATTCTGTAACATTTCTAAAGAGGTAACGATATCAGTACCAGATTCGAGGAGTAAAGCAAGCTGGCGGGAGAACAGCACTATCTCTTTTGGTTTTACTCGAGAGCGGGCTGAGAGTATCTTCTCCAAGCTAGGCATAAAAGCAGTTATTGGCTTTAGACTGAGAACCTGATACCCACTATGGGCCAAAATCTGACTCGCCATTCCCTCACCCGAGGCAGATATAGTGCCTTTCACTAGTTTTCTATCTTCGGTATAGCCTACATATTGGTAATCCATAACTTCTACCCTATAGAGAATACATTGCGCAGCACTTCGCAGGGAGTGGTAATTTCTGCCTTCACTTTAAGCATGCCATCACGCCACATTGATACCATACCTTCTTGCTTTGCCTGAAGCTGTATTTGGGCTGCGCTGGCTCCAGTGAGCAACATCCTCCTTATTTCCTCACTCATGGACAGGATTTCAAAAACGGCAGTGCGTCCCAGGTAACCGGTATTGGCACATGAGTTGCAGCCGCTACCGTAAAGGAATTTGGTTTGTTCCTCATCCATCTCTTTACAGTAGGCAAGTTGCCCTTCAACCGGGGCACGAAAAGGACGGCGGCAGTGGGGGCAAACCCGGCGTACCATCCGCTGGGCGACGACACCGATAAGTGCCGAAGAAACAAGAAATGGCTTCATCCCCAGGTCAAGTAAGCGGAAAAGAGAGCCTACAGTATCATTAGCGTGGACCGAGGAAAGTACCAGATGCCCGGTGAGAGCCGCCTGAACGGCTATCTCAGCTGTCTCCGAATCTCGTATTTCCCCGACCAGTAAAACATCAGGGTCATGCCGCATTATAGCTCGCAGACCAGTGGCGAAGGTCAAGCCAGCACGAAGATTAACCTGAATCTGATTGATACCCTTAAAGCGATACTCCACCGGGTCTTCAATGGTGACGATATTACGCCCTTTGTTGTCAAGATGGTTAACCGAGGCATAAAGAGTGGTAGTTTTACCTGAGCCGGTGGGACCACTGATTAAGAGCATACCAAAGGGGGATTTCAGCATAGACTCGTATTGCTCAAGATTACTTGGTAAAAAGCCAAGCTCGGTAAGGCTAAGGGCAGCAAATGACTTGTCTAAGATACGCAGCACCCCCATTTCACCGTATGTTGTGTAAATGGTGGCTACCCTGACATCTATCTCTCTATCTCTGACCTTGACTGAAAACTGCCCATCTTGAGGTCGATGGTCAGCGATGTTCATATTAGCCATAATTTTCAACCGGGAGATAAGGGGAGCATGAGAACTTGTAGGTAAAGACATTGTGTCATGGAGCACACCATCAATGCGGTAGCGCACTCGCAGCCTATCTTCCTCGGGCTCTATATGGATATCTGAGGCTCGATCCTTAATTGCCTCATCAATGATAAGATCCAAAGCGCGAACTACAGGTGCCCCAGCGATGGTTTCAGCCGAAACTCTGTCCTCGGTCACTGGTAAAGAGGAAGCAACACGATTGAGCTCTGACTCAATCTCACCGTAGGCTTTATAATTACGGTCAATGGCTGCCCGAATCTCATCAGCGGTGGCTATCGCTAGCTCAATTTTCATCTGGGTCTGGGCGGCTAATGCCTCAAGCGTCAGGACATCACCTGCATCCGCCATCGCTACCTGTAAAGCATTATTGATGATAGCTAGTGGTATCACGTTATATTTCCTGGCTAACGATTCAGGAATCAGCCGTATTGCTTCAGGCTGAATGTTATATAGGGTTAGGTCAACATATGGTATGCCCAGCCTGAAACCAGCCAACATTGCTGCCTCTTGAGGGTCAGGTGTCTCTGGCTCCACCGAGGCCTGAGGTGGATCGTGACCATCTCCTTCCACCGAGGCTTCTAGTTGCTGGTTATTAATCTGATTAATATTAATCAACTCGTTAAGCACTCTCTTCTTCCTGCTCCTTCTTGCCAATGGTTAGCCAAATCCTTTTTCTATGCCCATTTTTGAAGCGCGACATGAGCATGCCTTTTACCTCTGACGGAATATCTAACTCCTCGGCTGCGTCCTTTACCTCAGATATTTGCTTCAGACTGTGAACTAGAGGTTGCGGCTCGCCGAGGAAGACAATAATCAAGCTGCCCTTGGATGGAGAACCTTCTGTCCCCAGTATCCTCAATGGGAAGGAATTTCGCAGTTCCCTTTCAAATTGAAGCAGTTCAGCGGCATCTATTGGTGGCGGGATAGCCAACTCTAATTCACCCTGATAAAGAGCCATCTCCTTCTCACCAATCGTCTCGTCTACCCTAGCTGTTTCCAACGATACCGACGGTGCTGCTTGTTCCAACTCTATGGCTCCCACCTCAGACTGAGTGTCTTGCTCCAACTCTATGGCTCCCACCTCAGACTGGGTGTCTTGCTCCACTTTAGTTGCAGTCCTAGCCACCTTGCTTTTAGCCTGCCGCCCACCACTGCTGGGTAGCCTTTCGACCTGTCTAATAACCTCTTTAATAAGCTTGATGCAGGAGAGTAATGATTTATTTTCCTCCAGACAGGCGTCCCGTTGCTGGATAAGCTCGTCAACGAAGTCCACTACCTGGCTTTCAGCTAGTCCTTCCTCAGCCAGGTCAAATTCCCTTCCCCAGAGCTTTTTTACCCTACTAATCATAATGGTACCTCTCCTTACATCTCTTATTTTGTATGGTAGTGCCTACATCTGCAATAGTGCTTTTGGACAAAGCCTCATAGTAGTTTAGTAACCGACCCCAGAACGTCTGCCGGAGGGGCAAAAAACCAAGCACAATAGCAGGGATTAAGGTGCTATGAGGGGCATTAGTTCGCAATGGAGGGCAGTCGGTCTTTGGGTTAATTTAGCTAAATAAAATGAGAAGCGCCCTCTAGGGCGCTTCTGAACGAGGAACAAAGCTAGGTTATGTATTCACTGGCTAGGTAAGCCATCTCAATATCATTATTTCCATTTAATCTTAACCCTCCCCTCCTTACTTTCAGGGGCGAGGTCTTTTTCTAGTCCTTGGAGTTTATTAGTTAGCTCTTCAAATTCAGTTTGTGGTGATTGTTTACCCAGCTCTAACCCGTAGCTTACAAAGAAGTCAAGGAAATTTTTAAGGAGGTTTTTTATATCCTGCTCAAACGAACGGATTTCCTCCTTGGTGGCATACTCTGTCTCCTTTTGCTGTTTGGCTTCCTGCTTTATTTGGCTATCAATTAGAAAATCGATGAAATCCCCTTGACTCATATCTCCACGGTTATCATCGATTTTTTTAACAAGCTCTACCGGTACTATCAGCATTCTTTTATCGGGCATTAAACACTCCTTTTACTAATGTCGCCTGTTGGTAATAGCGTGTGAAGAGTTAAGATTATTTTTTGGCGCTACCACCTCGTTGATAGATACTGGCAGCGCATTCAGTTTTCCTCTATTTATAAAAGTTAAATTTCTTAAATTTCCTTCCTTAACTCAAGTGTTTCAAGGATATTATCTATACTTCTTAGTAGCCTGAGCCCCTTCTTAGTTACTCTATAGCTTACCATCGGGTTCCCTATATATACTTTTTCTATTAATTCTAGTTGCAATAATAACTTGAGGTACTTTTGTAGCTGGAAGTAACTCATATTAGCGCTGTACATTATTTCAGTTGTGCCGGCTTGCCCCAGTCTTAGCATGTCGGCTATTACTTCGATACTGGATCTCCGATTATTCATCTTAACACCCCATTAAGCCTGCACTAAATAATAGTTAGTACAATAAGACTATGACTATAGTACCATTTTACAGCGCAGAATCTGGGTTGTCAATACCCCGAATTGCGTCATAATTATTGTTACCGAAAGTGGTATCGTTGCCTCAAAAAA
>CAZFRL010000028.1:0-23198 GCA_964521325.1 uncultured Dehalococcoidales bacterium
ACAACTGATCGGGATTTTTACACTTCCCTTACTTATACCCCTCTGGTTCATGTCTTTACTTATGTTGTTGCCGAACAACCCAATTTGGGTAGTTCTTACCATTTTACCTATCACGGCTCCTGTGGAAGTGATGCTAAGGCTGGGCATAAGTGATATTCCTGCCTGGGAACTGGCTGCCAGTATAGCGGTGCTGGGACTCTCCATCATCGGGGTTTTGTTATTAACCATCAGAGTTTTCAGAACCTACTTGCTCATGTATGGGAAAAGACCCGGAATCGGGGAGATTTTCCGGAGCCTCAGGAATGGATAGGCTGTGGTACTAAATGTCGTCTCAAAAGTTCTACCTATTGATACCACAGCTCCACCAGAGAAACTAAGGCAGCTAACACTACCTCGAAATACCTCTCGATTAGTCCCAATTCCTATACGCAATTAGCTATCCCATTACACCGTTTGACAGAAGGATTTCTGTTATCCTGCAAGGTTAAGAACAAACCTCCAGCCACAATATCCTTCTATCAAAATATTCTCGAGAAGCTCCAATGGTTTCTGCAGAAGTTTGGCATTGATGTAATAGATGCCACGACAATTAGAACCTTTCTTAGTTATGTAAAGGACTCCCCTAATAGATGGGACAGTAATAATAAACGTGCCAACAGGCCAGTGTGTCCTTATACAGTTGACCATTTATTGACAGAACCAGTATTATCTTCCTATTATTAAGCCGTTAATAAGCCGTTGGTCAACTTAACGGTGAGCTTTTAAAGCACATAACTTGATAATTATTAGTCGCCTGGAGTACATTTTACGTATTATCGATGATGGAAACGAAGCGCCAGCGAGACGACTACTAGAAGACGAAATTAGGGTACCAATCCCATATTAATTCAAAAGGGGGAAGGAAATGGCAAGAGCTATAACAGAAAGAGTCAGAATAGAAGGCAGCGAAAGGGTAAGCAAGTTAAGAGAAAAAATGCTCACCTTACCTGAGATATGCATTGAGAGAGGTTACTGGATGACCGAGTCATACAAAGAGACCGAGAGTGAACCACCTGTAATTAGAAGGGCGAAGGCCCTGGAAAAGATACTGGGAGAAATGACCATTCATATCGAAGATGGAGAACTGATTGTAGGCAGAGCTACGAGCAAACAACGCGGCGGTCCCATACTTCCGGAAGTTCACTGGGAATGGTACCTGGAGGAAATGGATAACTTATCGACTAGAAATTGGGACAGATTTGCCCCATTAACAAAAGAGGAAAAGGCGAAAATGAAGGCCTTCCTTCCTTACTGGAAGGGAAAGACGCTTTACGACAAGTTTCATGCCATGCTACCAGAAGATGCGCTGAAGCTAAATCATAAAATCCAGGCGCCAGTTTCCTCCTGTATTAATAACATGCTATTAGCCCACGTGAGCTCTGATTATGAGAAGGTACTAACCAAAGGGTTAAATGGTATAAAGAAAGAAGTCGACGAGGGATTAGGCAGGTTAAATCTCGCCGAAATAGAAGATTTCAAGAAGTGGCAATTTCTAAAGGCGGTAAATATTACCCTTGAAGCCGCTACCAGTTTTGCTAAAAGGTATGCTGAGCTTGCCGCAAGTCTGGCTGAGGAGGAGACCGATATTCAAAGGAAAATCGAGCTAGAAGGGATAGCCGGGATATGTGACTGGGTCCCGGCCAACCCGGCTCGAAGCTTCTACGAAGCCTTACAATCAGTATGGCTCACGTATATTGTCCTCATGATTGAAGGATGGGGCCCTGGTATGAGTTTCGGGAGACCTGACCAGTACCTTTATCCCTTCTATAAGAATGATATAGAAGAAGGAAGGATTACCAAGGAAGAAGCCCGTGAGTTGATTGCGTTACTTTATATTAAAATGAACGGTTTGCTGACCCCGCAAGAAACTGAAACGGCAAAGATCAATGCTGGCTTTCCTATATGGGCAAATGTTACATTGGGAGGTTTAACCAAGGATGGGAAGGATGCCGTGAATGAGTTATCCTACCTGTTTCTTGACGCCGAGGAAGACGTGAGGTTAACTGCAGAAGACATTATAATTAGAATTCATAAAAATACTCCCGACGCTTTTTTAATGAAAGCATGCGAAGTTGCCAAACTGTTGAGAGGAAAATTTAAGTTTCTCAGCGACGAGACGACTATCCAGCAATTGCTTACTGATGGAAAACCAGTGGAATATGCGCGGGACTATGTTATATGCGGTTGTATTACGCCCAGTGTCCCCGCCTACTCCCAAGATGTACCGGGAGGAGTATTTAATCTGCCACTAATGGTAGAGTTAGCCTTAAATAACGGCGCCTCTCGGTTAACCGGTGAGCAAATAGGTCCCAAAACAGGAGACCCGAGGAAGTTTAAGTCCTATGATGAAGTCTGGGATGCCTATAAGAAGCAGGTAGAGTCCCTGCTTCCTGTTAGCCTTCTTTTCAGGAATACTGATAGGCAACTCTTCGCTGAGTTTACCCCAACCCCATTTCTATCTGCCCTTTCTTGTGGTTGCATCGAAAAGGGTATCGATATTACCAATGGAGGAACGGCTCCATATATGACCTTTACAGTAGCTTTTTGTGGAGTACCGAATGTTGGAGACTCGCTAGCAGCAGTCAAAAAGGTTGTCTTCGAGGATAAGAAAATCACCATGGATAGGTTAATTGATGCCTTGGATAAGAATTTCGAAGGTGAAGAGGAAATACTGCATATGTTACAGAGTGCTCCGAAGTTTGGCAACGATGATGACTATGTTGACTCATTAATGAATGAGGTAGTTACTCATGTTAACAGTGAGGCAGCCAAGCATAAGAGCATTGCCGGGGCAATATGTAATACATCTGCTATGGCAGTTACAACGAATGTGCTATTGGGATACATAGTTGGAGCTTTACCAGACGGAAGAAGGGTTGGCGAGCCACTATCAGAAGGTGGTATATCTCCGTACCAGGGAAGAAACGTGAGTGGGCCAACAGCGACTATGAGGTCAGTAGCAAAATTAGACCATCTAAAGCTAACCGGTGGTTCTGTACTGAATATGAGGTTCAATCCGGATGTATTGAAGGATGAGTCGAAAATAAGAAAATTTGCTTCCCTCATCAGGACGTTCGGCGAAACTGGAGGGGCTCTTGTCCAATTTAACATCGTAAGTACTGATATGTTAAAAGACGCCCAAAAGCACCCTGAAAAATACAGAGACCTATTGGTTAGAGTGGCAACCTATAGTGCGTACTTTGTTGAATTGGGTAAAGAGCTCCAGGACGACATTATAAGGAGAATGGAGTTTCAAGAAGTTTAAAACTGAAGAAGCAGCTGCGAGTTTATCTCTATACCACGCATCTCCGCCTCTACAAGTGGTTTGCAGGTCAAGCTGTAGATGTAAAGTCCTGTTCCGATGAAATTACCGTAGTCCTTCGCCGTGCCGGCCATCGTTTCTTCCCCTGTCATCTCCCACAAATTAACTAGCCTGTGAGAGCTTCAATTATTGCTTTATTGAATCTCGGCAGGACAGTTTAACCATCTTGACGACTGGATGCTATAGTCGTATCATCTGTATCACCAGTAGTTACAGGCTATTGCACTCTCGCTACTATTGTTGCTGAATACCCAATGGCCTGGGAAGTGGGACGTTAGTTGAGACAATAAACTAAAGGGGGTGATACAAATGAAACTGGACAATAGGACAGCCATTGTGACTGGAGCGAGACGAGGCATAGGTCGTGCCATAGCCTTAGCTCTAGCTAAAGAGGGAGCTAATGTTGTGGTAAGCGACACCAGCCAAGAAGACTGTGAGAAGGTAGTTGCTGAAATTGAAGGCCTTGGCAGAAGAGGGCTAGCGCTGAAATGCAATGTAACTTCCAGGAGTGAAGTGGAAGACATGGTACGAAAAGCGGCGGCAGAATTTGGCAAGATAGACATCCTGGTCAATAATGCTGGTATCATAAGCTTTAAGCCCTTTCTTGAACTGACCGACGAGGATTGGAATAATACCCTGAACGTGAATCTTAAGGGTCAGTTTCTCTGTGCCCAGGCTGTAGCCAAAGAGATGGTCAAAAATAAATGGGGTCGTATTATCAACATCGCCTCCATTTCCTCGGGAGGGTGTGGCATTGCCTTTCCTCTGATAGCTCATTACACTGCGTCAAAGGGTGGCGTTATTGCTTTAACTGAAGCACTGGCGTTAGAACTCACATCACAGGGGATAAATGTCAATGCTATTTGCCCTGGGGCGATAGACACCGATATGGTTAAAGGAGTTAAAGAGAGTGGTCAGCTAGAGCAGACCCTTCTCAGAATTCCCAAGGGTAGAATAGGGCGGCCGGAAGACATTGCTAATTTGGCTGTTTTTCTAGCCTCTGAGGACTCCGACTATATAAGCGGTGCTGCCATAGTCATTGACGGTGGTTGGCTAACCACCTAATTGCCTGTCACCAGCGTCAGGCGCGGTAGTTAAACTCGGTGAAGGGGGAACCATAATGTCTTACTCAGCAAAGGACTACAGCAATCTTATCGGAATGGAGGGCTTTAGCGAAACCTTACTCAAAAATCACTTTACTCTCTACCAGGGCTACGTGACCAATACTAACAAGCTGTCGAACTTGCTCGCTGCTATGCTGAAAGAAGGAAAGACCGGTACTCCAGAATACTCTGAACTTAAACGTCGGTTTGGCTTTGAGTTCAACGGCATGCGCCTCCACGAATACTACTTTGAGAACCTGGGGGGTAAAACACCCCTGGAGAAAACGAGTGCTTTGACCATGGAGCTGGCTGATGCCTATGGTAGCTATGATGCCTGGGAGCAGGATTTCAGGGCTACCGGAGCTATGCGCGGCATTGGCTGGGTGATACTGTATCAAGATAATGTGACCGGCTGGCTGTTTAACCAATGGGTCAATGAGCACGAAGTTGGTCATCTTGCCGATTGCCTGTCTCTCTTAGTAATGGATGTCTTCGAGCATGCCTTCATCACAGATTACGGGCTAAAGCGAGCCGACTATATAGAAGCCTTTTTCAAAAACATAAATTGGAACGTGGTGAAAGGTCGAGTGAAATAGTAACCTTCGACTGGTTGGTCTTCGATAGGATTTAGTAAAAGTCTTTACCGGGAGGTTGTAATGGAGACTGAGAAGGAACGGAAGGCTATTTTAGCTAGGCTAAAGTTGTTATCCGACATCATGAAGTTACATGAGTGGACTGCCTTCGGGCAAAAGGAAGCTGAAGATCACGAAAAGGCTGAGGTGGAAATAGATTCAGAGGTTTCTGATCCGAAAGCCGAGCCGCCTGAAGCAAAATAGTGGGTAGGTAGTTGACCTAGCGCTATTGATTTGGCATATACTTTATTATATGTATAAGGGGGGTGAATTGTCTGACGAACTAACTCAGCTACTGGATACGGCAATATATAAAGAAATTGCCTCCCAGGCCTTCTACATAGCGGGACAAGATAAGACTCAAGACCCTGGTGCCAAGGCATTGATGAAAGAGCTGGCTCAGGAAGAACTAAGGCATTCGGAGTGGCTGAAGAACCTTAAGGAAAAAGGGGTGGAGAAATTGAGTTGGCACCAGGATAAGGTATCGAACCTGATGATTAGTGAATATTTAACCGGTGGCGATACACTGGAAGGTGCTGGCCTGCAGGATGTGCTTGTTTTCGCAATGAAACGCGAGCAACAGTCTATCGAGTTTTATTCGAGATTGATGAGTGTGATGAGAGATGAGGCAGCCAAGCGCCTTTGTGAAAAGTTGGTTCATGAAGAGCTAAAGCATAAGTTGAGACTGGAGACATTCTACGATGACCAGTTCTATGGGGAAGACTGAGTGGTTATTTTGCCGGCATAAGTAGCCGAGAAAAGTATTTCTTAGCGGGATGAAATGAATCATATTCATGAAAGTGACTTTGACCCAACACCATTCTTGGTAGAGAATATAGAGCTCTTACCGAAAGGACGAACCCTCGATGTGGCTATGGGTACTGGACGGAACGCAATATATTCAGCCAGAATGGGTTTTGATGTAGAAGGCATTGATATATCACCTGAGGCAGTATCTACTGCCCTGGAATGGGCTCGAGAGGCCGGTGTTACTATCAAGGCACAGGTTGCTGATCTGGAGGGAGGTTATTTTATCGAAAAAGATGCTTATGAGGTGATTATATGCTTCAATTATCTGCAGCGTTCACTTATACCACAGATTAGAGACGGGCTACAAAAGGGAGGAATGGTTGTATACGAAACTTTCATTGTTGACCAGGCTCAGTTCGGAAAGCCAAAGAATCCTGACTACCTGCTGAGGCATAATGAACTGCTAGATATGTTTCGTGATTTCCGGTGCCTTCGCTATCGTGAGGGAGTCTTTGGTCCCAAGGCTATTGCCAGTATAATAGCTCAAAAGGTGTAACCAAGTGGTAGTAGTGTATACTGATTTAGCAAGCAGGCTAAACGGCTAGGAGGTGTGGATATGTGGTCATTTCTAAAATCAAGGAAACAGAGAAATAAGGCTGTATCTGACTAGCACTTCGCAGGAGGTGAGAAATGGAGACCTTTCATGGCAAGGCACACTTACCCGGCGCTGATAAGGAGTGGGGTTTGCAATTGGAGATAGATTGGGGTCAGAAAGAGGTTAATGTTCATATAGATGAAGCCCCTGAAGGCGTGTCTGATTGGCCTGGTCTGGCAGTGCAAACCTTCGGCCCCCTAGACGAGGTAGTATTCAGAACTAAAGGAATACCCAGATTATTTACTCACTGGTGGCATTTTGTCCGTAGTGGTAGTGGGGATCTCTGGGGTATTGTTCTGGGTTTACCAGATGCCGAAGGAATCTGGAGAACTTGTCCTGTGATACTACAGAAAACCAAGTAGCTTCCATGAAAACTAGTGAGTTTGACTACTATCTTCCCTCAGAGCTTATTGCCCAAACCCCAATTGAGCCAAGAGACCAAGCTCGGCTTATGGTTCTAGACCGCAGTGATGGCTCACTAAAGCACACCAGGTTTTTCGAAATAGTTAATTATCTCCAGGCAGGGGATGTTCTAGTATTTAATGACAGTCGGGTTATCCCTGCCCGTCTCAGTGGAAGGAAAGTCGATACGGGGGGCAAGCTGGAGATTTTACTATTGCGTCGGCTTGGTATGAACATCTGGGAGACACTGGTTAGACCGGCTAAGCGAGTCAAAATTGGCAGCAGATTAAAGCTAGGGAATGATTCTGTAGCTAGTAATGCGCCAGACTGCGAGGTCCTAGGTGAAGTAGTCGGGTCAATGGAAGGAGGAATCCGAGTGATAAGCTTCTCAGACGAAACACTACTGCCAGAATTAGGTAGGATTCCTTTACCGCCATATATCCGCGTTCCGTTGAAGACCCCGGAGCGCTATCAGACGGTTTATGCTAATGCAGCTGGAAGTGTAGCTGCGCCAACTGCCGGACTGCACTTTACACCAGAACTGCTTGATAATATAAAGAGTAAGGGGGTTCACTGCCAGTTTGTTACTCTCCATGTAGGGCTTGATACCTTTTTACCGGTTCGAGAGAGCAACCCTCTTGAACATCCTATCCATCAGGAATACGGTGTGGTAAGTCGGGAAGTAGCCAATCACTTATCTCAAGCCAAGGCAAAGGGGCGGCGAATTATATGTGTTGGCACCACAACAGCACGGCTAGTCGAGGCGGCAGCGCAAAACAGCAGCCCAGCTAGCATGCAGCCGTTTGAAGGCTGGGTAAGTCTGTTTATTTTACCAGGGTACCAATTTCAAATAGTTGATGCCCTTATTACCAATTTTCACCTGCCTAAGTCAACACTTCTGATGATGGTTACCGCCTTCGCTGATAAAGATTCTATTAGGCAAGCTTACCAGGAAGCCATAGCTAAAAAGTATCGCTTCTACAGCTTCGGTGACGCGATGCTGATAATCTGAACGAGCACCAAACGGAATATTTATTAAAGCCATGAAGATAGTTCTGCATATATGCTGCGGAGTTTGTGCTGCCGGGGTGGTCGAGAGATTAACTCTAGAAAGGCATCAGATTCTCGGGTTATTCTGTAACCCAAACATTCATCCCCTGGAGGAGTATAACAGAAGGCTGGAAGTTGCCCGTAGAGTAGCTAAAGAGTTCAACTTCCCTCTGGAAGAAGCCCCTTACCAACCGGAAGAATGGTTCAAAGAAACCAGCTCGTTAGAAAATGAGCCTGAAGGCGGAAGAAGATGTGAAGTTTGCTTCCGGCTTAGGCTGAAAAAGACCTATCTCTATATGAAGGACTGTGGGGGAGACGCTTTTGCTACTACTTTAACAATAAGTCCGCATAAATCGGCGGAAGTGATTAATCGAGTGGGCTGGGAGATTGGCGGGGAGAGGTTTCTAGCGAGAGATTTTAAAAAGAAGGAAGGTTTTAAACGAGCTACAGAACTGGCCAAAAATCTGGCTCTTTACCGCCAGGATTATTGTGGATGTATCTATAGCATGAGAGGAAGAGAGGGCAGGTGAAGCATCATTCTGATTCCACAAGTTTGATATCTGACTCTTTTGTTATTACGGTTGGGCTAAAACTTTTAGCCAGATAGATGAACGGAGTATCAATTACAGCAACAATCCACTTCAAAAAATAAGTTGTCGCCAATATCTGAAGCCATGTATTAGTATCGAATACACCCCAGAGGGCAATGGTACAGAAGATGACGGTATCAATCGCTTGAGAAACCATTGTGGAAGCACAGTTCCTCAGCCAGAGCAGTCTCCCCTTTGTTTTGTTTTTCCAGAAGTGAAAGGCAAAGACATCATGGTGCTGAGATAAAAGGTAGGCGACCATACTCCCGGCAGCGATCCTCGGCATCAGCCCAAAGATTGTTGAGAGGGCACCCTGGGCAAAATCCGATGCATCCGGGATAAACTGCAACCCAATCTGCATCCATACTGTCATAAGTGCCATTCCGATGAAGCCGAGCCACACCCCGCGCCTAGCTGCTTTCTTGCCGTACACCTCGCTTAATATATCGGTAGCAAAGAAGATGCTAGCATACAGTACATTGCCCAGTGTAGCCACAAGCCCGAATAACTGGACTGTCTTCAATACCTGAATATTAGCCGTAATGACCGAGGCAACTATGATGGCATAAAGCCCAAATTTCCCGAAGAAACGGTAAATAAGAGTAGCCAGGCACAAGTCAGCTAGAATAAAACCAAACCAAAGTAAATTATTGAAGAGCATCCGAGACTCCGTTTGTACGCTTCGTCGACCTTTGGTTATTGGCATGTAGCCATTTTTGCCTCTGGGCAAGTCGCAGCTTGTCATTGGTAGGCTGATAATTAGCCAGGAAGCTATCTCTAAAGGCGCTGAAGGTGCCGTCAATGATAGCATCTCTAATTTTGTTCATTAGAGTACTTATGAAGGTCAGGTTGTGAATAGTAGCCAATCGATACGCCAGTAACTCTTCACATCTAAACAAATGATGCAAGTAGGCAGCTGAGAAATTGCGGCAGGTATAGCAATCACAGTCGGAATCAATAGGGTCTGCCATTTGACTATAAATAGACCTCCGAATATCATACCTGCCCTGCCAGGTGAAGAGGGCACCTTTTCGTGCTACTTGAGTAGGAAGAGCACTGTCAAATATGTCAATTCCCTTGTCTACGCTCTTAACTATATCCTCTGGAGAACCCACACCCATAAGGTATCTCGGCTTGTTCTCAGGTAGCAAAGCTACTGTTTCCTCAACCATAGCTTGAGTCAGTGCCTTTGGTTCCCCCAAGCTCAAGCCGCCAATAGCATAACCCGAAAATCCTAGCGATGTAAGAAAACTGGCTGACTCACGACGCAGCTCAGGCGAAATACCCCCCTGCACGATAGCAAATAGAGCCTGGTCACTACGGGTCTGAGACTTCTGGCATCTCTCTGCCCATTTATGCGTCCTATCCATCGCCTGCTTAACCTCATCGAGGGTAGCTGTGGAGGGCGGGCACTCATCCAGAACCATAATGATATCTGCTCCCAGTGATTCCTGGAACTGAATAGCCAGCTCAGGAGTAATAAGATGCTGGCTCCCGTCAATATGGGAGCGGAATGTAACCCCTTCATCACTGAGCTTTCGCAATCGAGCCAAGCTAAATATTTGATAACCCCCGCTATCAGTAAGTATGGCTCCATCCCAAGCCATAAATCGATGGAGACCCCCCATGGTTTCAACCACACTTATTCCTGGCCTCAGATAGATATGGTAGGTATTAGCTACTACCATCACTACTCCAATATTCTTCAGCTCTTCAGGGGTCATAGTCTTAACGGTAGCTTGGCTGCCTACGGGCGAAAATACTGGCGTGGGTACCAGCCCATGAGACGTAATTAGCTCAGCAGCACGAGCACTGGTATTAGAGCAGGTCTGCACCAAGCGAAAGTTATTTGCGTTGTTTACCATCTTATACTTCTGACCCCTTTCACCGCTGAAGTAACTATCTTACGTTTAGTTGCCTAGTTAATGAAGTATTATATACCCTTCCATACTGAACGATAAAGAGGTAACTTTTTGACCTCATATTGGCAACTTGCAGGTTGACGGCATTGGTAGGATTAGTTTACCATTCATAGTGAGTAAGGATAGTTAAGAAGGGAGAGTTTAACAATATGAAAACAGCTGAGGAATATCGTAAAGACCTGTACAGAATGAAACCCAATATCCATATTGGTGGTGAATGCTTAAGGCGGGATGACCCCCGTTTGGAACCACCGATAAATGTGGTAGCTGCCACCTTCGATGCTGCTCAAGACCCGGAGCTTGACGGGATTGCTACAACCACCTCTCACCTTACCGGCGAGAAAATAAGCCGGTTCTGCCATGTTCATCAAAGCGTGGAAGACCTACTGCGCAAGCAGCAGATGACCCGGATGCTTTGCCAAAGAGTGGGAGGATGTATCCAACGCTGTATGGGTATTGATGGCACAAATGCCTTATCTGTAATCACATATGATACTGACCAAAAATACGGAACAGAGTATCACAAGCGCTTCCTTAAGTTTTTGGAGTATTTCCAGAAGGAAGACATAGTGGCTAACTGCGCTCAGACTGATGTTAAAGGCGACAGAAGCAAGCGGCCTCATGAGCAGGCGGATCCAGACCTTTACCTGAGGATAGTGGAGAGAAAGAGCGATGGTATAGTGGTTAGAGGCGCCAAGGCCCATAATACTATAGCTCCTTATGCCCAGGAGATAATTGTTGTGCCCACGCGAGCCCTAACCCCGGAGGAGTCTGATTGGGCAGTTGCCTTCGCTGTTCCGGGCGACTGGGAAGGCGTGCATCAAATCGTCCGGGTCGCCAATATGCGTCCCAGGCAATACTTGAAAGCTCCCGTGGCTAATATTGGGGATGCCGAATCGCTTACCGTATTTGACAACGTGTTTGTCCCCTGGGACAGAGTCTTCTTGTGCGGTGAGACCGACATGGGCGGCCGTCTAGCCCTTCAATTCGCCGAATATCATCGCCACAGCTATACTGGCTGTAAGCCATCCATAACCGATATAATTATGGGAGCCACAGCCCTCGTTGCCGATTATAATGGCGTAGGAAATGCCCAGCATATCAGGATAAAGTTGTCCCATCTGATCGGTATTGCCGAGCTGGTATATGCCGCCGGAATTGCCGCAGCCCATAACTCCAAGAAGACCGGTTCAGGTACCTACATACCTGATAGCATCTTTGTCAATGTGGGCAGGCGCCTGGCCGGCGAGAATATATTTCACGAGTGGGAGATACTATGCGACGTTGCCGGGGGATGGTACGCTACCCTACCCTTCGAGGAAGACTGGTACAACGAGGATACCAGAAAATATTTAGAGAAATACACCATGCGGAACCCCAGAATCTCCGCCGAAAATCAGCATCGCATCTTCCGGATGATTAGCGATCTTATGGCATCAGCCTGGGGCGGGGTAGAGCTGGCCGGTCAGTATCACGGCGGTGGTTCGCCAATAATGGAGACTATCGGCTTGCTCAGAGACTACGACCTTAACTCTAAGAAGGATGTCGTCAAACGTCTGGCTGGTATCTCTTTGGATGACCCTAACGGCTGAAAAATCCCTGCTGGGAGTGAGCTTTATCCGCCCTACTTCTGAAAGGTATTTCCTTGTTGCCCTAACCGCCAAGGTTCTGAATCTCTTGCATAATTGTCTTAGACAGTGCCGGATCTTTGGTAAGGGATACAACTTTTCGAAAGTCAGCAATAGCTAAGTCGTATTTCCGTCTATCTTTGTAGACAAGGCCTCGCATGTAGTAGGCTGCAGCCGAGTCGGGGTCTAATTCGATAGCTTTAGCCAAATCAGCTATAGCCAGATCATATTCCCCCTTGTTCCGGTAGGCAATACTCCGGTCGTTGTAGACATCTATGTCCTCCGGCCTCATCTTTATGGTCTGGCTAAAATCAGCTATAGCCAAGTCATATTCCTCCTTAGCTCGATATATAATACCCCGTTTGTAGTAGGCTTCTGCATTTTTGGGGTTGAGCTCGATAGCTTTACTAAGGTCAGTAATAGCTGGTTCATATTCTTGTTTATTAAAGCGAGCAATACCACGGGTATAGTAGGCTACAGCCATATCAGGGTTAAGCTCAATAGCTTTACTAAGGTCGGCAATAGCCAGTTCATATTTGCCTCCCAGATAGTAGATAATACCCCGGTCGTAGTAGGCCTCAGTCATTTCTGGCTCTAATTCAATGGCACGACTAAAATCATCGATAGCCAGGTCGTATTCGCCCCGGCTATGGTAGGCGAAGCCACGGTTGTGGTAAGCCTCAGCGTAATCGGGGTTCAGTTCTATGGCTCGACTAAGGTCCAGGATAGCTGGTTCATATTCCGCTTTCTTGCGGTAGGCAGCACCTCGGTTGTAGTAAGCCTCTGTGTTTTTCGGGTCGAGGTCAATGGCTTCACTAAAGTCAGCAATAGCCAGTTCATAGTCTTCTTTTCCTTGATAAGCAATCCCCCGGTTACAATAAGCATCAGCATAGTGTGGGTTAATTTCGATCGCCTCAGTAGCATCAGCTATCGCCTTGTCCAGCTCCCCTTTTTTACGATAGGCAAGGCCACGGTAGTGGTAGGCTTGGGCATCGTTACGGGTCAAGCCTATAGCTTTATTAAAGTCACTAATAGCTAGCTCATATTCCCCTTTATCACAATAGGCAATACCCCGGTTACGATAACCCTCAGCGTAATGAGGGTTTAATTCAACAGCTTTATCAAAGTCGGCAATAGCCAGCTCAGGTTGTCCGTTTCTTAGGTAGGTAATACTCCGGATATAGTAGGCCTCGGCATAGTTAGGATTTATTTCGATCGCCTTAGTGGTGTCAGCTATCGCCTCGTCGTATTCCCCCTTATTATAGTAGGTAACACCTCGATGATAATAGGCTTCAAAGGAGGCATTGTTTAGGCTAATGGTTCGGCTAAAATCAATAGCCGCCATTTCGTATTCTTCCTGGTTACGGTAAGCAATGCCTCGGTTGTAGTAAGCCTCAAAGTAGGAGGGGTTTAATTCAATGGCTTTACTAAAGTCGGCAATAGCTGGTTCATACTTTCCTCTGCTTAGATAGGCAAAGCCTCGGTTGTAGTAAGCCTCAACATAGTTAGGGTTTGCTTCTATCGCCCTAGTAGCATCAGCTATAGCCAAGTCATATTCCCCCTTATAGCGGTAGGCAAGACTACGTTTGTAGTGGACATCAGCAAAGGGGGGAAGTATGACTAGAATCGCCTTGGTGAACTCTGAGATAGCTTCGTCATACTCACCTTTTTTCAGTCGGGCTGTGCCCAGCTTGTTGTGATCGTCAATTGTCATTGTCCCCCCTTCAGTTGTATTGTAACCTGCAGAGTGGAAGGATATCTTCCTCTCCTTGGGCTCCCGTAAACTACTTCCCACATTATACCACGTATATCTTGATATTAAAGAGTTCTCATTCGCTGGGACGTGTAACCCCCAGGGCATTGGTTCGAATCTAACCCCTGCTACCATAGCGAACTGGCGAACTGTCCAATAACAGTGGGTATACCCCTCTCCATATTAGCAGTTATTTTTTATGATTCAACAAATAATCTTTTGGTTACATATTAGATGATTTGAACCAATTTTTGTGTTATATTATAATAGTAATAGGGCTTGGGTTGACGCACAGTCCAAGCCCTATTCAATGCGATTGGAGTACCAGACATAATCGGCCCATCAGTTGGGTGTGCCTGCTACACGGTGTAATGAGTTATTGAAGGAGAAAAATGGGAAGCAGTGAAAGGGTAGAGGGGTTAAAACAGAAGATGCTCGCCCCACCTGAGATATGTATTGAGAGGGGCTATCTGATGACAGAGTCTTACAAAGAAACTGAGGCTGAACCACCCGTAATCAGAAGGGCAAAGGCTCTGAAAAAGATACTGGAAGAAATGACCATTGGCATCGAAGATGGCGAGCTGCTCGTTGGCAACACTACGAGCAAAGTACGCGGCGGCCCTCTAATTCCAGAAGTTCACCAATGGTACCTTGAAGAAATGGATACCATATCGACAAGGGAGTGGGATAGATATGCACCTTTAACCGAAGAGGAAAAGGCCAAGATGAGAGAATCGCTTCCTTACTGGAACGGTACATCGCTATACGAGAAGTGGCATGCCATATTACCAGAATATGCAACAAACCTGGTTCATAAAATCGTTTCAGGACCTGCCTATTGTACCAATAACCATCACATTGCGCATATAGGCATTGATGGGAGAGTAGTTAACCGAGGGCTGAACAGTATCAAGAAAGAAGTCGATGAAAGAATAGCCAAATTAAATCTTACCGACATAAGAGATTTGGAGAAGTTACAATTTCTAAGGGCAGTAAATATTACCCTCGAGGCTGTGCCTAATTTTGCTAAAAGATATGCCGAGCTTGCCAGAAGTCTAGCTGAGAAAGAGCCCAACGCTCAAAGGAAAGCTGAGCTGGAAAAGATAGCCGAGGCGTGTGACTGGGTCCCGGCTAACTCGGCTCGAAGCTTCTATGAAGCTCTACAATCAGTATGGTTAACCTATGTAGCCCTTATGATTGAGGGGTGGGGAAACGGTATAGGCTTCGGCAGGCCTGACCAGTACCTGTATCCCTTATACAAAAAGGATATAGAAGAGGGAAAGATTACAAAAGAAGAAGCGCGTGAGTTAATTGAGTTAGTCTATGTAAAACTAAACGGTTCGGTAGTCCCACAGGGTAGCGAAATGGTGAGAACCTTTGCTGGTCATGCCATATGGGCAAACATTGCCTTAGGCGGTATAACCAAGGAAGGAAAAGATGCTGTAAACGAGCTAACATACCTCTTCCTCGACGCTGAGGAAAATGTGAAGTTAATGTCGGAAGACCTTATAGTCAGAATCCATAAAAGCAACCCTGATGCTTACGTAATAAGAGCGGTCGAGGTTCTAAAAACGCTGAGGGGAAAATTTAAGTTCGTCAGTGACGAGACGACCATTAAACAGCTGATGAGGGATGGAAAACCGGAGGAATACGCACGGGACTATGTTGTGACCGGCTGTATTAGCCCTGGTGTTCCCGGCTTCTCACATGACCTTCCTGGAGGAATGTTCAATATGCCGCTAATGGTAGAGTTAGCTTTAAATAACGGTGCCTCCCGGTTAACTGGCGAACAAATCGGTCCCAAGACAGGCAACCCGAGAAAATTTAAGTCTTATGACGAAGTATGGGATGCCTACAAGAAACAGGCAGAGGCTCTGATGCCCATTGCCATCATGCTGGCAAATGCCGGCAGGAAGCTTTATGCAGAGTTTTGTCCAACCCCATTTCAATCCGCTCTTTTTTCTGGTTGCATCGAAAAGGGTATTGATATTACAGCTGGGGGAACGGCTCCGTATATGTCCCATGCGTTATTGGCTGCCGGAACACCAAATGCTGGGGACTCGCTGGCCGCAATCAAAAAGGTTGTCTTCGAGGATAAGAAAATCACCATGGATAGGTTAATCGACGCCTTGGATAAAAATTTCGAAGGCGAAGAGGAAATATTATATATGTTAAAGAATGCTCCCAAGTTTGGAAACGATGATGACTATGTTGACTCAATAATGTGTGAGTTATTTGACCATGCTAGCAGCGTGGTGGCAAAGTATGAGAGCCTTCCAGGAGGAGTAGCTAATTTGGCTGCTTTAACAGTCACGGCAAATCTGCCGCTGGGGCTGGTAGTTGGAGCTTTACCGGATGGCAGAAGAGCTGGTGAGCCATTAGCCGATGGAGGTGTATCCCCATGTCAGGGGCGGAATGTGAGCGGGCCAACGGCGACTCTGAGGTCCGTGGCAAAAATAGACCATACAAAAGTGACTGGCGGCTCTGTACTGAATATGAGATTCAATCCGGATGCACTGAAAGATGAGACGAAAATAAGAAAATTTGCTTCCCTTATCAGGACATTCTTTGAAACTGGAGGTCCTTTTGTTCAATTTAATATCGTAAGCACTGACATGCTAAGAGACGCCCAAAGACATCCCGAAAAATACAGGGACTTATTGGTAAGAGTGTCAACATATAGTGCGTACTTTGTTGAACTGAGTCCTGAGCTTCAGGACGACATTATAGCCAGAATAGAGATTCAAGAAGTTTAAAATCAAAGAAACCATTAGGAGGTAAAGCAAACAAGTATAAATAGAATGGATAATAAAAAGGGACTAATATTCCACATTATTCACGGCTCTTTTGTCGATGGTTATGGCGTAAGAACTACGGTATTCCTGAAGGGGTGCCCCCTAAGGTGCATCTGGTGCTGTAACCCGGAGGGTCAAGTAGGGCATCCTGAGATTAAATTCACCGCTTCACAATGTAATGGCTGTGGCAGATGTGTAGAGGTTTGCCCTGTTAATGCAATTCAGCTCGACCCCAAACTGGGAGATGATAAGCTGAAAATCGATAGAGAGTTGTGCACAAACTGTGGCGAGTGTATCGAGGTATGCTATACAGGGGCTTTGGACTACTTCGGTAAGTACATGACTGTAGATGAACTGTTTGATATAGTTAAAAAGGATGAGAAATATTACCACGCATCAGGAGGTGGGGTTAGTATAGGCGGCGGAGAACCTAATTTCCAACCACTTTTTACACATGCATTACTCAGAAAATGCAAAGAGAATTATATCCATACAGCTGTAGATACCTGTGGCTATACACTGAATAATGAAGGGCGTAAAGTTCTTGAAGAAGCAGACCTGCTGCTATTCGATTTAAAAGGTATGGACCCGAAGCAACACCTGATAAATACCGGCGTATCGAATGAACCCATCCTGGAAAATCTCAAAAGGCTTGCTGCTATGGAGAAACCGATAATAGTAAGATTACCCCTAATACCAGGATACAATGATTCAGAACAAAACATCAAAGCCACCGCTGAGTTCTTATCCAGGCTAAAATCTGTAGAAAGAGTTGACCTTCTGGCATATCATAAATACGGTACAGTAAAATATGGGCAACTTGGAAGAGAGTATAAGTTAAATATTCAACCACTTAGCGAGGAGCACCTGAATGATATAAAGGATACCTTGGAGCGGTACGACTTAAATGTCCAGGTGGGCGGTTAGTTTCTATACGGGTTAGGTTAGGGCTCTACTTATAGGCAATCTTGCCAATATAAAAAATACACAAAGGAGGGATAGAAGGTTGAAACTAGAGGGAAAGGTAGCCATTGTTACTGGAGCTGGACGGGCAGGGAAGCCGCCGGAACGTCGGAGAGGATTTGGTCCGGCAATATGTTTGCGTCTGGCAGCACAAGGAGCTGACATTGTAGTTAATGATTTTACTGGACCCCTTCCTGAATTTCCCGACTACGACCTTGCCACAAAAGAAGAGATGGCCCAGATGGTGAATGAGATAAAAGCCCTGGGTAGGCGTGCTATAAGCGTAGATGCTGATGTTGGGGATGCCAAGGCAGTTAATGAGATGGTGAAGAAGACTCTTGATGAATTTGGACGGATAGACATATTAGTTAACAATGCCGGCGTTGGGATGGGGTATTTGCCTTTTGTAGAGGTAGAGGAACGCACCTGGGACTGCCATATGCGTGTTATGGGTAAAGGGACCTTTCTTTGTTCCCAGGCAGTTGCCAGAGTGCTGCTTAAGCAGGGCTGGGGTGGGAGGATTGTCAATATAAGCTCCATAACGGGCAAAAGTGGACCGAGTAACTGTGGTGCTTATAGTCCGGCCAAGCATGCAGTAGTAGGTCTTACCAGGGTACTTGCGACCGAGCTTATGCCTAGTGGAATCTGCGTAAATGCGGTATGTCCTGGATTTGCTGATACCCATTTCCTACACGTACCGGGCGGTACCTTTGATACTCAACCGGCAATACTAGGCTTGGATGTAGAGAGCTTCCAGGAATTTATGAAGAACGAGACTGTTGCCCATAGATTGGCGACAATAGATGAGATTGCCAGCGTGGTAGAATTTCTCTGCTCGCCTGAGTCTAGCTACATAAATGGTCAGTCGATAGTTGTTGACGGTGGCGGTATAATGCTTTAGTGGAGACAAAAGGGGTAATGATTAAAACCAATATCCCGAGAATTTACGTGTGCTGATTCGCACAAAAATGGGGGCGTGGCTTCGAGTACACGCCTCCTTTTAGTTTGACCTAACTACCCTGTTATACAGAGGGATGACAGACGGAGGCTAATACGCTTCCCTAAGAAATGTTAATCCTTTGATATGCTACATCGAATTTGAAAACGAAGGAGGGAAGAAATGATAGAAAAGGAAGAACTTAGAAAGGAAGCCGACGAAGAGAAATCATTTGTAACCGGGCTTTGTTTTAACTCTACTGGCACAGACTCAAATACCTCAGTCATTGATGTTAAGAACGGTAAAGTAATCAGAATTAGACCCTTACGATATGATTGGAAATACAAGCCCGAGGAATTTAAACCGTGGAAGTTTGAGGTACGAGGAAAGGTCTTCGAACCAACTATGAAGTCGTTAATACCTCCCTTCACTTTGGCCTACAAAAAGCGGGTTTACTCTCCCGCCAGGATTCTGCATCCGCTAAAGAGAGTTGATTGGGACCCCAATGGCAACCGAAATGTAGAGAACAGAGGTAAGAGCCATTACGTCAGAATCTCCTGGGATGAAGCTCTGGATATAATAGTCAGTGAGATTAAGCGGGTAAAGGAAAAATACGGGACAACGGCGCTACTTTACCAATGCGATGGACATGGGGAGACAAAAGTTGTGCATGGCCCCCACGGGTGTGGTAGAAAGTTTCTCAGCCTTTTGGGAGATTACACCCTACAAACTAGAAATCCGGATAGCTGGGAGGGATGGTACTGGGGAGCAAAGCACGTATGGGGAATGCAACCGGTAGGTCAGCAGATGCCTCAAAATAATATTTTGCTTGATGTCGCCGAGAATACCGAGCTCCTTCTGTTTTGGGGATGCGACCCGGAAACCACATCCTGGGGATGGTCAGGACAGCAAGCAAGCCGATTATGCTATTGGTTCACCGAGCTTGGAATAAAGCAAATATATATCTGTCCTGACGTGAACTACGGAGCCGCGGTTCACGCTGATAAGTGGATTCCAATAAGACCAAACACGGATGCTGCATTGCATCTTGCCATAGCTTACATTTGGATTACCGAAGGAACTTACGATAAGGAGTATGTGGCTACACACACGTATGGGTTTGACAAGTTCGAGGAATACGTTCTGGGTAAAGAAGACGGGATTGCCAAGACACCTAAATGGGCCGAGGATATAACAGGTGTGCCATCGAGGATAATTAAAGAATTAGCCAGGGAATGGGCATCCAAGAGAACATCGATAGCACATGGTAACGGAGGTTCCTATATCAGAGGGCCATATTCAACTGAACCTGGTAGACTGGAGGTACTGCTGTTAGCAATGCAGGGACTAGGCAAACCAGGAGCTAACCAGGTCCAGATGGATGAATGGGGTAACTTTGATGACCCGAAGCGTGAAGCTATGCCTGTATCCGTAGTACATCCAAACGTGCATGCTGCGTCTCATAGCTTTGAAACAGGATGGAATATTTTAACAAAACAATTTATTCCTAAGCCCCTCATTCCTGATGCCATTCTTAATCCACCTATCAGTTGGTACGGCACCACCATAGCCTTGTGGCCGGTTGAAAACCAATTTGAGAAATACAAGTATCCTGCAGATGGCTGCTCCGAAATACACATGATATGGACCGACACACCTAGCTGGATAACATGCTGGAATGAAGGGAACATGCTGATTAAAGCGCTTAGAAGTCCTAAGATAGAATTCATTATGGCCCAGCACCCCTGGTTGGAGAATGATTGCCTATTCGCCGATGTAATTTTACCAGTCAGCACCAAGTTCGAGGAGGAGGATATAGCAACGGATGTCTTCAGCGGACAGTTTAACCTCCTTATCTCCGAAGGAAAATGTATTGAATCCATAGGAGAAGCCAAGAGCGACTACGAGATAGTTTGCATGATAGCTGAGAGGTTTGGTCTGCTGGAAGAGTATACAGAGGGTAAGAGTATTGAAGAATGGATAAGACTTGGCTACGAAACATCAGGCGTGCAGGATATGGTCAGCTGGGAAGAGCTTAAAGAAAAAGGATATTATGTCATCCCAACTGACCCGGAATGGAAGAAATACCATCATGGCCTGATAGATTTCTACGAGAACCCTGAGGAAAATCCATTGACTACTCCGACGGGTAAGATAGAGTTCTATGCCACAGGTTTGGCCAAGCACTTCCCTGATGACGATGAGAGGCCACCAGTCCCGCACTGGATTCCATACGGTGAGTCTCACCAGGAAAGCCTGTTGCACCCAAAGGCGAAGAAGTATCCTTTACTCATCGTCTCGAATCACCCAAGGTGGGGAGTGCACTCGCAGCACGACGATATAACCTGGCTAAGAGAAATCCCAACCTGCAAAATAAGAGGCCCGGATGGATACCAGTACCATACCGTGTGGATTCACCCGGTGGACGCAGCCGAGAGGAATATAGAAGACGGCGACGTGGTTAAGATATACAATGACAGGGGCACTATCCTTGCCGGCGCATACGTAACTGAGAGAATAATGCCCGGGGTAATAAATATAGACCATGGGGCAAAGTATGACCCGATAGTTCCGGGAGAGCTTGACCGAGGCGGAGCCACTGACACCATAGCCCCACATAAAATAACCTCTAGAAATGCCACCGGGATGGCTACAAGTGGATACCTGGTTGAGGTTGAACGGGCTGACTTAGGCGAATTGATGAAGAAGTATCCCGAAGCATTCAAGAGACCTTTCCACCCGGCTGCTGGACCAAGCACAGAGTCATTCGTTAGGAGTTGAATGAATGGGAAGATTGTGTAGCACTCATACCGCAAGAAAGGCTGATATTGAGAAACCGGTTGATGTAAAACCGTAACACCTTACTGAGAGGAGCATTATGAATTCCACCAAAACTTCAAGTGCTGAAAACCTTCAGGCTGACATTTTAGTCATTGGTGGAGGTGGATCTGGCCTAGCTGCGGCTGTGGCAGCAGCCGAAAAGGGGGTGAAAAACATCGTAGTACTAGAAGCACGGCGAACCCCAGGTGGAAATGCAGTGTTTCCGTTAGGTATTTTTGCTGCCGAGAGTCGACTTCAAAAGCGCCTGGGCATCGATGCCCGAAAGGATGATCTCTTTAAGAAATCAATGAACTATGCTCACTGGAAAACTAATCCCAGACTCGTTCGCGCCTTAGTGAACAAATCAGGGAATACCATTCAGTGGCTAGAGGGAAAGGGAATAAACTTTGTCCGGGTTCATCCTATTTATTCGAACCAAGTCCCCCAGACTTTCCATTTCAGTAGCGGCCCAGGAACAACTGGTGCTAAGGTTGTTCGAGCGTTAGCCAAGAACTGCCAAGACCTAGGTGTGCACCTTCTCTGTCAAGCTAAGGCGAAGAAGCTACTCACCAGCAAGGAAGGAAGGGTGATCGGAGTTCTGGCGGAAGCGAAGGATAAGGAAATTAGAATCACCACAAAAAGCGTTATCCTTGCCACAGGTGGTTTCGCCGGAAACAAAGAACTGATAAAGAAATACCTCCCCACCTACAATGAAAAGGAAATTCATCATGCTGGGATACCCCATAACGGAGATGGTTTGCTAATGGCCACTGAAATAGGAGCCGCCACCGAAGGCATGGCAATACTTGAGATGGAAGGCCCTGAATTCCCATGGTCTTCGCCTTTATCCCCCATCGCTAAGCGACCAAACACAATATGGGTGAACAAAAAGGGAGAACGGTTCACTGATGAAACTACTGCTCTTCTTTTCCCTGAGTCAGCAAATAGCATATATAGGCAGCCAAACAAGACTTCTTATACCCTCTTTGATGAAAAATCAAACAAAGCATCATTGATGAAGGACTTAGTCCCTGGGAACAATTTGTCTTAGATAGTAAATCCTGGCCAACTAGAGTGGATAAGGAACTTCGGTTACAAGTAGACAAAGGAAGGGTTAAAATATCTGATGCCTGGGACGAGATTGCTAAGTGGATAGGAGTAGCCCCCGAAGTCCTAAAGTCCACGATAGATGAATATAACTCCTCCTGTGACCGGGGATACGATGAAATTTTTGTCAAGGACCGAAGGTATCTCTTACCGCTGTGCACTCCACCTTACTACGCGATTCAATGTTGCCTAAATCTCCTGACTACACATGGTGGCATTAAGGTTAACCACCATATGGAGGTTCTTAATCACCAGGATAGCCCCATCAAGGGACTCTATGCTGCCGGTGTTGAGACTGGGGGTACGGATTCGGATACCTACAATGTTAACCTTACCGGGCACTCATTCAGCTTTACTATTAACTCCGGCCGCATCGCTGGAGAGAGTGCCACTAGATACGTATTGGGAAATGGGTAGTGGGTCAATTTGAAATTTGGGGGATTGTCCCACTTGACAAATAATCCCACCCATGTTACAATGTTGCCCTAATGGCTATGATAATAAAAGATACAGATTTCAAAAGGATAGGTGAGAGCATAAAACCAGATGCTAAAAAGCGAGTAGTTTTGCCTAAGCTTCAAGTGTTGGAAGGTGTTACCTATCATATATACAGTAACAGCATTGGGCAAATTATACTAGACCCACAAGTAACCATTCCAGCTTCAGAAATATGGTTATTCAATAACCCAGATGCCCTTGCATCAGTTCAGCGGGGTCTTTCCGATGCTGC
>CAZFRL010000029.1:0-20787 GCA_964521325.1 uncultured Dehalococcoidales bacterium
TGCTTCCTCCCCCGATACAGTATGGCAGCAGGAGCTTGAGGCTTCCTTTCCCTATATTGAAACCCCTGACCAGATAGCAGTACAGGAACAGGTAAAAGAAGATATGGCAAAAGCCAAACCTATGGATAGGCTGGTCTGCGGAGATGTGGGCTATGGTAAGACTGAGGTAGCTATCCGTGCTGCCTTCAAAGCGGTGATGGACAATAAGCAGGTGGCAGTTCTGGTGCCGACTACAGTGCTGGCTCAACAGCACTTCTCCACCTTCAGCCAGAGGCTAAGTGCCTTCCCGGTAAGAATCGAGATGTTGAGCCGCTTCCGAACACCAAAGGAGCAGCGCACAGTTCTGGACGGACTGGCTAGCGGAGGTGTGGACATCTGTATTGGTACCCACCGATTGCTTCAAAAGGATGTTGCCTTCAAAGATTTAGGGCTGCTAGTCATTGATGAGGAGCAACGCTTTGGCGTAGCCCATAAAGAGTATCTTAAGCAAATGAGGCGTGAGGTAGATGTTCTTACCCTCAGCGCTACCCCCATACCCCGCACTTTGCATATGTCCCTGGTGGGGGTGAGGGATATGAGCACTATGGAGACCCCCCCTGAAGAACGCCTGCCTATTAAGACCTATGTTGCTGAATATGATAGCCGGCTTCTCAGAGAAGCCATACTTAGGGAACTGGAAAGAAACGGTCAGGTTTTCTTTGTTCACAATCGGGTTCAATCCATAGCCCTCGTGGCTAATAAGCTCCAGTCCCTGATGCCTGAGGCTAGGATAGCTATCGCCCATGGTCAGATGCCAGAGGCAGAGCTGGAAGCGGTGATGGCCGACTTTATTCAGGGCAAGAGCGACATTCTGGTATGCACCACGATTATTGAATCAGGGCTGGATATGCCCAATGTCAATACCTTAATTATTAATAACGCCGATAAATTTGGTCTAACCCAGCTGTATCAACTTCGGGGTCGGGTAGGTCGTGGTGCCGACCTTGCCCATGCCTATTTTCTCTATGAGAAGGGGAAAGGCCTGACACTGACGGCTGAGAAGCGGCTGAGAACTATCTTTGAAGCCACCGAGTTGGGAGCCGGTTTTGGCATCGCCATAAAAGACCTTGAGATTAGAGGGGCAGGAACCCTGCTTGGGGTAAGGCAAAGCGGAAATATAAGTGCTGTTGGCTTCAGCCTTTATTGTCGGCTGCTGGCTGAGGCTGTAGAAGAACAGAAAGCAAAACAGGCTGGTTTTAAAGCAACTAAGCCATCACCCCTGCCACCAACAACCATAGACCTGCCCCTGGCTGCCTATATACCTGAAGAATATGTGTCTGACCTTAATACCAGGCTAAGTCTTTACCAGGGCCTGATAAAGGTAGAGTCACCTGAGAAAGTAACGGCGCTGGCTGATGAATTTAACGACCGGTTTGGCCCAGTGCCCCCGGAGGTAAAAAACCTGCTCTACACAATCAAGATTAAGGCTCTAGCGGCTAAGGCTGGTATTGAGTCCATCTCCACCGAGCAGGGTCAGGTTATACTCAGGCTATTTGATGGCTTGCAGTTTAATAGGCAGAAACTTGAGCCTATCTTAAGGGATGGTATAAAGTTAGGTCTCACCCAGCTCAGATTAAACCCAAAGCGGTTAGGTAGTGAGTGGCAGAGTGTGCTGGAAGAGGTGCTAAAGAGGGTAGGGTGATATAATATAGTTCAAATAATGTTGAGGGGAGGTTTAAAATTATGGATTGGACTCCGGTAACAGATTGGCTTTTACAGCACGGCACGAAGATTCTTATCATACTGTTGGTTGGGCTTGGAGCATGGTTGTTCTTGAAAAAGTTTCTGCCGCCACTGTTACGTCGTACCATGACCCGAACCATGAAGGGGGAAAGTAAGGAATCAATTAGGAAAAGAACGGATACCCTTCTCTCTGTCTTCATTGGGGCGGGAAGTGTTATCATCGCCATAATTGTCTTGTTTACGATCCTAGACGAGGTTGGTGTACCTATTACGTCAGTTCTGGCTGGCTTTGGTGTTGCTGGCATAGCTGTCGGCTTCGGCGCCCAGTACCTGATAAGAGATCTTATTGCTGGCGTCTTCATACTTATGGAGAATCAGTACAGGATTGGTGATGTAGTCCAGGCGGCGGGTGTAACTGGTGGGGTGGAAGCAGTTAACCTCAGGAGGACTCTGCTCAGGGACTTGGATGGAATACTTCATGTTATTCCCAATGGTGAAATCAAAGTGGCCAGTAACTATACCAGAAAGTGGGCTCGAGCACATTTGAACATCAGCGTAGCTTATAAAGAAGACCTTGACCAGGTAATGTCGATAATCAGGGAAACCTGGGAAGAAATGGCTGAAGACCCTGATTGGGGGCCATCCTTGATCTCAAAGACACCCTGGCTTTTGCGAGTAAATGAGTTTGGGGATTCAGGGATTGTTATTAAGGTGGCTGGCGAAACTCAGCCCGTCAAACAGTGGGATGTGATGGGTGAGCTTAGGCGAAGAATTAAGAGGGTGTTTGATGAGCAAGGTATTGAGATTCCCTGGCCCCACACCAAGGTTTATTTCGGTGACTCTCCAAAACAGGCACCAGGCGGGAAAGATTAGCTTTGTGTCTAAGGCACACTAGACCTCACCCAGCTTAGACTGGCACCGAAATGCCATAGTAGCGAGTGGCAACAGTTCTATCTTAACTTAGATTATGGGAGGTAATATGGCTAAAGCGCTGGACAACGTTAAGGTTTTGGATTTCAGTCGGATGTATGCCGGACCCTTCTGCACTATGATACTGAGGGATTTGGGTGCCGAGGTTATCAAAATTGAGATACCCGACGGCGGAGATGGAGTCAGAACCATGCCTCCCCTTACTCATGGGGGAGAGTCTTATATTTTTATAAACCTAAATCGGGGTAAGCAGGGCATTACCTTAAATTTAGACTCTGAAAAGGGGCGCGAGATTACCCAGGAGTTGGTGAGAAAGGTGGACGTTGTAGTGGAAAACTTCACCCCTGGTGTAATGGACAGGCTGGGTCTTGGCTACAAAGAACTGGAGAAAATTAGCCCCGGGTTGATATATGCTTCATTGTCCGGATTTGGCCATACCGGTCCTCGTCATTCCCAACCAGCGTTTGACACTGTGGCTCAAGCCATGGGAGGTTTTATGAGCATTACCGGGTTTCCTGATGGTCCTCCTACCAAAGCCGGACCAGCGGTGGCAGACCTCTTGAGCGGTGTTTATGGTGCTGTTTCTATACTGGCTGCTCTCCATCATCGTGAGAGAACAGGCGAAGGTCAGTATATCGATATATCGATGCAGGATTGCATGTGGGCTATTACGGCTATTCAATTTGCTCCTCAGTACTTCCTGACTGGCGAAGTTCCTCAGAGATTGGGGAACCGTCAGATTGAGCTTACGCCCTTTAACGTTTACCCGGCTAAGGACGGGAGTGTAGTGGTCGCTATCGTCACCGTAGGTCAATGGCAAAACCTTCTCCGAGTCATAGGCAGAGAAGATTTGTTAGGGGTTGAAAAATATGCCACTCAGGTGGAGCGAATGAAGCGTTGGCAGGAAGCTGATGCCCTGGTGGAGGAATGGACTAAGGTGAGAAGCGTCAGGGAAATAATAAATACGCTTAATAAAGCTGGTCTGCCATGCTCGCCAGTACCTGCATTTGATGAGGTGGCTAATGACGCTCAACTCTTAAGTAGAGAAATGGTAATTGAGGTCGAGCAGCTTCTCTCGGGCAATCTTAAGGTGCCTGGTTCCGTGTTTAAGCTGTCTAAAACGCCGGGAGATGTAAGGTATCCCGCCCCCTTCCTCGGCGAACATAATTATGGAATATACTGTAATCTACTGGGGTATAGTGAACAGGAAATAAATAAACTTGCCGAAGATGGCATCATTTGATTCCCCTCGCCAACGAGTCTGGCAAGTATAGGGTGTTTAAGAGGGGCTTCGTCCCTCTCTTTAATATACTCCCCCAAATACTATTACAAGCGGGTTAGAATATTTCTGAAAGAGGATTTTCCGGGCGGATAAAAAACGAAGCTAAAGGTATTGAGTGACCTCGGTCAAGCTACGGATTCGGGGGCAGTCAGTGACCTCAGGGTATAAATCAAAACGGTCAATAAGTATGGGCTTAATACCTACACCTCTGGCGCCAGCCACATCTAATTTATACTGGTCGCCGACATGAACTGCTTCAGAAGCGTTTACCCCGGCTCGCTCTAATGCAGCCAGAAAGATAGGGGGCTGTGGTTTATCGCTTCCCACTTCCTGAGCGGTAACTACAAAATTAAGATAGGGCTCCAGACCTAGCTTAAGACAGATGGGATTCATATCCTTGGCGGCATTGGTAAGCAATCCCAAAATGAAATTCTGCTCCTTCAACATTTTCAAGGTGGAAAGTACATCATCAAAAAGGGCAAAGGTTATCCCTTTGTGTAATTGTTGCACCCTGTTTAGCACCTTAGGAATTGTCTCTTTAGGCACCTTAATCCCAGTCCCAGCTGACACTGTTTCCTCGTAGCGAATGCCAAGCTCAAGTTGCTCCTGGGGACTTCTTTCTTCTATCTTAGATTTGGCATTCTCCTCAAACCAGTCCTTATCAGCAATCAATAGACCCTTTATTAATTCCTCGGGTGCTAATTCGATACCGAATTCTCGATAAGCCTGGCTATGTAGTTCTTCCCGCGGTGGTTCAACGCGGGCAAGGGTGTTAAACCAATCAAAAAATATGGCTTTAATCATAGCTAATCATCTTCGATGTCCAGTTCTTTAAGATAATCAATAGCGTTTTGGATGGTTACTATCTTTTCAGCATCCTCATCCGGTATCTCAATTTTCCGTGAAGGATTGCTAAACTCCTCTTCTAAAGCCATTATCAGCTCTACTAAGTCCAAGGAATCAGCGCCTAAATCATCAATAAAGCTAGCTGAGGGCGTCACCTCCTCGTCTTCTACCCCTAGTTGCTCTATAACTATCTTTTTTATCCGCTCAAAAATGGTTGCCAACTTTCTCCCCCTTTCTGCTGCTTTTTACCTATTGGCATGAGCGCTAACCGAGCCCAAAACTCCGTTAACAAACTTTGGTGAACTATCACTGCCAAATGTCTTGGCTAGCTCAACCGCTTCATTTATCGCTACTTTAACCGGCACCTTATTATCAAGTAAAATTTCGAATATTGCAAGCCTTAGAATATTCCTATCAACTATCGGTATCTGTTCTATTGGCCAGGCAGGGGCAAGATCCTTAATATTATGGTCAATCTTCTCCTTATTCCGGATAACGCCACCGACCAACTCACGGACGAAGGCAGCATTCTCCTCAGACAATCCCTCTTTAGCCAGAAGATGGTTTACCACCACTTCTGTATCATGTCCTGCAGAGTCAACCTCATATAGTGTCTGAAAAGCAAGCGTCCTCGCTCTCCGCCGCTTCCCTGTCATAGCCTGCCTCCAAAGTTAAGTTAAAACCTAGCCAGCCATCACTAGTCTCAGTCCCACAGTAGGTGAATATTACCCAATCTTACCCGGCTTATTTTAATTCAGCAGGTAAGATGGAGAGCGGCCACCACCCTCTGGGAATGACGAAGCTGGTTATATATTTTACAAGCCTGGTCAGTAGGTTCTGCAATAAGCTTCATACCCTGGGTTTCGACACTCTGTTGAACCTCAGGTAGCACCTTCATCAAGCCAGAGGCTCCGGTGCCAACCACCAGCACCTCAGGATTTCCAGTCATAACATCGACTATATCCTCAAGACACAACTGATGCCCCGTCTTTCTCCACCAGTTATCTTTAACACTGTCGGGGAAAATGATTACATCTGATGTATACTTCTTGCCGTTAACCACTATCAGCCCGAACTGATACGAGTCGATTATGTTCACAGCCAAGCTCCTGTTATGCCTCAGCCATGCTCTTAATAGCCTGGGCATCGCCTATATTTAGGGTATTAACGCCTTTATTTATCCGTTTGATGAGACCGGTCAGCACTTTACCTGGTCCGATTTCAATAAAGGTAGTCACACCGTTATTTATCATATATTCGATGGAGCGCTGCCACTGAATACAATTGCATAGTTGCTCGAGTAGCTCTGCCTTTATAATTTCAGCGGTGGTCATCGGCTGAGCGTTGGTGTTGGCTATAATAGGAACAGTTGGTTGGCGAAAGGATAGCGAGGCTATAGCCTCAGACAGACCGCTGGCAGCCGGCTCCATCAGTAGCGTATGAAAGGCACCACTTACTTGTAATGGAATGGTGCGGTAAGCCCCTTTAGCCTCAGCCAACTCGGCTGCTTTAGTTAAGTTCTCCTTTGCCCCACTGATTATTAGCTGACCGGGGCAGTTAATATTAGCAATCTTGGTATCAGTCTCATTGCACACCTCAGCTAATAACCTCTCATCAAGCCCGATTACTGCCACCATGCTTCCCGGATTCTTCTGTCCAGCTTCGTGCATTAACCGGCCTCTTTCTCGAGCCAGATAGACAGCAGTGGCGAAATCAAGTACGTCGGCTGCTGCCAGTGCTGTATACTCACCCAGGCTATGACCGGCAACAAAGGTGGGAAGGGGCATTGTCTCATCACCAGCTATATCCTGAGTAGCCTTTAAGCAAGCCAGGCTGACAGTTAATATTGCTGGCTGAGCATTAATAGTCTGGCGGAGCTCATCCTCTGGTCCCTCGAAACATAATTGGGACAGAGGGTATCCCAGAGTCTCGTCAGCCAGCTCAAAGACTGCTTTAGCCGAGTCAAAATTATCATAAAGGTCACGCCCCATACCTACCCATTGAGCGCCCTGTCCGGGAAAGATATAGGCCACCTTCATTGGTTCACCTCTTGGCTAATCCTCTTTTCAGCGTTTTTAATTATTACCTCAGCTTCAGCTACCATTCCTTCTATAATAACTTTAACTGGTTTAATCTCCTTTATCAATCCAGCAATCTGTCCCGATAGTAAGGAGCCCTCATCAATGTCCCCCTCAATTACACCAAGACGCACTCTACCCCTGCCGAATAAGTCCAGTTCCTCTTTGGTGGTACCTGCCTTCTCCAGTGCCAGAAATTGGCGCGTCAGCTTATTCTGCAGGCAGCGTGTAGGACGCTCCGTACTCCGCCCGGTAACTACTGTAGACTGGTCGCTTGCCTTCAGGATTTTCTCCTTATATTTGGGGTGAGCAATACATTCATCACTGCAGATAAAGCGCGTTCCCATTTGGACACCCTGAGCACCGAGAGCCAGGGCAGCGGCTAGACCACGCCCATCAGCAATACCACCAGCAGCCACTACTGGTATCTGGACACTATCCGCTACCTGAGGTACTAAGACCAGAGTCGTTGTTTCCCCTATGTGTCCCCCTGACTCCATGCCCTCAGCCACAATGGCATCCGCACCGGCTCGCTCCAATCGTCTGGCTAAAGCAACGCTGGACACTACTGGCATCACCTTTATCCCTGCCTGCTTAAGCTGGGGAATGTAAGTCTCAGGGCTGCCAATACCAGTGGTAACCACAGCCACCTTCTCTTCCAGGACTACTTCTATAATCTGTTTGGCAAAAGGTGAGGTCAGCAGTATGTTTACGCCAAACGGCTTGCTGGTTCGCTGCCTGGTTAGGTGTATTTGTTGCCTTACCCAATCTGGCTCATAATTGCCGGTTCCAATAATACCCAGTCCGCCGGCATTAGAAACAGCCGAGACAAGTTCAGCTGTGCCTGCCCAAGCCATCCCACCTTGAATGATTGGATGCTCAATGCCGAAGAGGTCACAAATTGCAGTTTTGAGCACGGTCTTTCCTCTGTTCAAATTAATGCTAAATCAAAGGAGGAGACAAAATAAGTAGAAGAGCGGCTTATAAATCATGGAGTTGCCTTCTTTTTCGGGCTTTCAACAGTGATGACTTCCCTGCCAGCATAGCTTCCACATGTGGGACAGGCATGATGAGACAGCTTAGGACTGTGGCATTGGGGGCAGTAATCCAAGGGAGGGGGGGACAGACTAAGATGACTGCGCCTCTTACCCCGGCGTGCCTTAGCGTATTTTCGTTTTGGTAAAGCTCCCATAATCTACTCGGTTCCTTTCTGCTCATTTACACCGCTGGCTGAAGCTATTTTACTTAGCTCAAACCAGCGGGAGTCTATTTCCTGAGTCGGGCAATCGCAAGGTCCCTGGTTAAGATTGTGACCGCAATTGGGGCATAGCCCGGCACAATCGTTGCGGCAAAGTGGCTTCATCGGGATAACCAGGAGTACATATTGCCGTATCGCCTCGGTTAAATCAAGAACATGATGTTCGTCAATAGTGAAACAACTGGGCTCCTCAGGTAAGGGTAGTGAAGCACCGCTGACCACATCTATAGTGGGGAAGTACTCCTCTTCAATGTTTAGGGTTAAAGGACAGCTAAATAAACTTAAACAGCGGCTACAGGTAACTTCAACCCCAGTCTGTAGTCTACCGGTAACCAGAATACTCCGGTCAGTGCGCATCAGCTTAACCTCACCCTGAACCAGACTATCACTGCCATTGCCAGTAATATCAACCACCTCGCTCATCTCATAATTCCGTATTGAGCCTATCGGTTCTTTAAGCAGCTGGGATACATTTATCTGCATAACTTTCCACCTCCACTCCAACCAGGTTAATTTACTATTATACATAAAGCCACATACTTACTGCAAGCCTGCTACCTTTGGGCACATAGGAGAAAAACCTTCGATTTTTGAGGATAGGTTTGAAGAAGGTATCTCGCTGAAACTTAGTTTACCCCTTCTTCAGCCTGTCTATCATCATGGGCACTACCTTAAACAGGTCGCCGACGATGCCATAGCTGGCTACCTCGAAGATAGGGGCGTTGGGGTCATCATTGATAGCCAGGATAGTATCGGAGGTTTGCATGCCAGCTAAATGCTGAACCGCTCCCGAGATACCACAGGCAATATAGAGTTTGGGACAAACCGTCTTGCCTGTCTGACCGACCTGATGGGAGTATGGTATCCATCCATCATCCACCGGGGGTCGTGACGAGCCCAATGCTGCCCCCATAACTGACGCCAGTTCTTCTAGTAGTTGGAAATTCTCTGCCTTACCCAGTCCCCGCCCTCCGGAAACAATAATATCGGCATCTTCAAGCTTTACCCTTTCCGTTAAATCCTCAACAAAATTGAGCAGCTTGGTTCTTGATGTGACGGATTCACCATTAAAGTCAACTTTTATTATCTGCCCCTTTTTCTTATTATCTGGTGTGCCTTTCTTAAAGACTCGGGGGCGGACTGTTGACATCTGCGGTCTTTTAGCTTGGCAGATGATGGTAGCCATAATGTTACCGCCAAAGGTAGGACGAGTCTGCATGAGAAGCCTTGTCTCGGTATCAATTTCAAGTCCGGTACAGTCGGCGGTGAGTCCTGTCCTTAGGATAGCTGCCACCCGAGGAATAAATGAGCGCCCCAGTGAAGTGGCGCCGGCAACAACTACCTCTGGCTTATACTGTTGAATCAGCTTAACCAGCTCCCTGGTGTATAATTCCTCTTGATTGTTGGCTAAAACTGGGTTATCTATCAGGTAAACCTTATCGGCACCGTAGGCAATTAGTTGCTCGGTTTCATTGATATTATGACCAAAACATACAGCACACAATTCAGTGTCAAGGGTATCTGCTAGCTGTCTACCCTTTGCTAATAGCTCATAGCCAACGCTTTTCAACTTGCCGTCCCGTTGCTCAGCAAATACCCAGATTCCGTGGTGGCTATCACTTATTTCAACAGTCTCGGCAGCAACCTCGATGAGTATAGCATCGTATTCGCAGGCTTCTTGACAGGCACCGCACAATGTACAGCCTTCGTTGATACGAGCCTTCTCATCAATGAGCTCTATCAAACCATAAGGACAGGCTGGTAGGCAGTTACCGCAGCCAATACAATTATCAAGGTCAATCTGGATTCCCATATTTCTAAACTATCTTAGCCTCTCTTAACTTCTCAATTAAGCTATCTATTTGGTTTTCCAACTCCCCCTGAAGTATCTCACCATGATGGACTCTCTGGGGAAAGAATATCTTGATAACCTTGGTGGCGGAGCCGGATAACCCTACCCTGGCTTTATCGATGCCCAGTTCTGAGATTGACCAGACTGGTATCACAGCGCTCTTTGCCTTGGTGAGTCCACGAAGGGAGGGGAGACGGGGTACGTTAATCTCTTTTACCACGCTAATCACTGCTGGCAGTGGTGTTTCCATGACCTCGTGCCCGTCTTCAACCATACGCTGAAGTCGCATATATCCATTACTTACCCCTTCCATCTGGCTGACATAGGCAATGAACGGTATACCTAGCATTTCAGCTAGTTCTGGTGCCACCTGTCCGGTATCGCCATCTACCGTCTGCCGTCCACAAATTATGAGGTCACATTCTTGAAGTCTCTCAATTGCCTTGGCCAGAGTATAGGCGGTAGCTAGGGTATCAGCACCAGCAAAGGCGCTATCACTTAATAAGATAGCGTCATCGGCACCACTACTAATCGCTTCCCTCAATACCGCTTCAGCTTGAGGCGGTCCCATACTGATAGCGGTGACCTTGCCCCCGTACCGCTCCTTTATTCGGACTCCTTCCTCTAGGGCGTAGGTATCAAAGGGGTTGACAATATTCTCGATTCCCTGTCTCACCAGGGTATTGGTCTGGGGGTCAATTTTGACTTTGGTGGTGCCGGGGACCTGCTTCAGGCAAACCGCGATGTTCATTCTCGCTTTGCCTTTCTTTTTCTAAGCTCAAAGGCGACGGTGCTCCTTAATATTTGATTGGTACCTTCATATATCTGTATGATTTTGGCGTCTCTCATCATTTTCTCAATGGGGTAGTCGCGCATGTAACCAGCGCCACCAAAAATCTGTACGGCATCAGTGGTAACTTTCATAGCCATGTCTGAGGCAAAGACCTTAGCCATAGCTGATTCTTCGGTGAAGTGCTTTGCCCCGCTATCTATCGTCCGTGCTACGGCATAATTCAGTGCTCTGGCGGCTTCTAGCTCAATAGCCATATCGGCTAGCATGTTCTGGACTACAGGTTGAGAAATAATGGGGTGTCCAAATTGGATGCGCTGCCGGGCGTAATCTACCGCCGCTTCCAGAGCTCCCTGAGCCAGTCCAACAGCTTGAGCTGCTATTCCGGGACGGGTCCAGTCGAAGACTCTCAGCGTCATAATAAAGCCCAGTCCTTCCTTACCAATCAAATTCTCCTCAGGTACCAGACAATTTCGGAATATTAGCTCCCTTGTAGAAGAGGCACGAATGCCCAACTTTTTTTCCTTTTTACCGAAAGAGAAGCCAGGTGTATCCTTTTCCACCAAGAGAGCACTGGCGCCACGGGCGCCTCTTGTTTTGTCAGTCAAGGCGATAACCGTATATATCTCAGCCTCACCGCCATTGGTAATGAACTGTTTGGTTCCGTTAATTATATAGCCCCCCTCTACTCTTTCAGCGGTGGTTTTTATAGCACCGGCATCACTGCCGGCTGTTGGCTCGGTTAGGGCAAAGGCGGTTAGTTTCTTGCCGTCGGCAATGGCCGGAAGGTATTTCTGCTTCTGTGCCTCAGTTCCATACTCGAGCAAGGGAAAACTTCCCAGGGCGGTAGCAGCGTAGCTAATGGCTACACTACTACAGACTCGGCTTAATTCCTCAACAACCAGGCACAGGTCGAGGCATCCCCCGCCTAGACCTTCGTATTCTTCAGGGATAAAGATACGGAACAGGTCACTATTGGCAAGGTCTTTCATTATAGCCCAGGGGAACTCCTCTTTCTCATCAAGCTCCGCCCGTACCGGCAGTACTCTTTCCTCGGCAATTCTTCTTGCCAGGCTCTTGAGTGTCTTCTGTTGCTCGCTTAAGAAATAGTCCAGGGTAACCTCCTTGTCTGTTAATTTATTGCTTACCAGCGTTTAGGGAAAATACAAATGTCTGTGGAATTAAGTTTAGCAATTGAAATCAGCTTATTATACGTGTAGCCACATACTTGCTGTCAAGCTGACTAAGGTTATGGGGGAGACGGGGTATTACTAATCATGCGGGCGAGTATGCGGAATTGACAAAGAACCGGGGTTCAGGCTAGCATCTTTTTGGGGTCGTGCTGGACAGGAAGCAGCAGTGCTCTGAACCTGCAACCCCTAGTATGGTTGCATTCTTTATCGGTTGTTATGAAAAGGCATTCCTTGAAGACAACGCCGCTTCTGGCTCAAACCAAGAGGTTGCTGCGCCATTTTGACCTTCGGGCGAGAAAAAGATTGGGACAGCATTTTCTTGTTGATGAAGACGTACTGCAAATGGTTATTTCAGCAGCAGGGCTTACCCCGACCGATGTTATTATAGAAATAGGTCCTGGCTTGGGTGTCTTGACCAAAGAGCTAGCCAGGCAGGCGGGATGGGTGGTTGCTGTTGAGCTGGATAACAAACTGGCTGGCATCCTGCAACAAGATTTGGCTTCGTTTGATAATGTCACTATTATCAATGCCGATATACTTCAAATTGAGTCGGCAGACTTGCTCCAGGAGCCAAAGGCGGGATTTCCTTTAAATATACCTTTTAACTATAAGGTAGTAGCTGACCTCCCTTACTATATTACATCTCCCGTCTTGCGCCGTTTTCTTGAGGCTTCGGTTAAACCTCAAATTATGGTAGTAATGGTGCAAAAGGAGGTGGCTGAGGCTATTGTGGCTGAGCCCGGTCAGATGAGCGTGTTGAGCGTTAGTGTGCAATTTTACGGTAAACCAAGAATAATCAGTTATGTGCCAGCCCAGTGCTTTTACCCGGCGCCAGAGGTTGACTCGGCTATACTACGAATTGAGCTACATTCTCAACCACTGGTGGCGGTAACAGATGAGAGTAGTTTTTTTGACCTGGTGCGGGCTGGTTTTAGTGCCTCCCGCAAGCAGATAGTTAATTCTTTGGCTCAAGGTCTGGGGCTACCAAAGGCAGAGGTCTTACCTCTATTGGAAAAGGCAGGTGTAGTACCACAGCGACGGGCTGAGACCTTAACCCTTGACGAGTGGGCACAACTGTGGCAGATATTTAACCAAGTGAGGGAATCAGCATGCTAACTGTTCTGGCACCGGCTAAGTTGAATTTGACCCTTGAGGTTCTGGCTAAACGGCGGGATGGCTTTCACGAAATTCGCAGTGTTATCCAGACCATAAATCTATGTGATAGCCTCCGTTTACAGTTGAGCCAGAATATTGAGTTTAAGTCTGATGCGCCAAACTGGATTCCGGGGGAGAGTCTGGTGGCTAAAGCAACCAGTTTGCTTCAGGAGGTTACAGGATGCACTAAGGGGGTGACCATTGAAGTCAGCAAGCGTATCCCGTTGGTATCGGGGTTGGGTGGGGATAGCAGTGATGCTGCCGCTATTTTACGTGGGCTTAATAAGCTCTGGGGGCTGGGTCTATCACTGAAGGAGTTGCTTGAGCTAGCCGCCAAACTGGGTTCTGATGTAGCCTTCTTTCTTTATGGTGGCACGGCTCTGGTCAAGGGCAGGGGTGAGATGGTGACTCCCTTGCCCCCGTTACCCCGGATGTGGATTGTCCTGATGGTGCCAAATATGCCCCGGCTGCCGAGAAAGACGGAGCAACTTTATGCCGGTCTTAAAGTCAATCACTACACAGATGGGCGGATTACGGAAAGGCTGGTGGAGGAACTGAGGGAAGGCAGAGAATTTACACCTTCCCTCCTGTTCAATACGTTTGAGAATATAACCTTTACCGGTTCCTCCGAGCTACGTGTTTACCAGGGGCATATTATTAAAATGGGTGCCACCAATGTTCATCTGGCTGGTTCGGGACCAACTTTGTTTTCCATGATAAAGGACAAAGCTCAGGCTGAGGACCTTTATATTCGCTGCCAGCAGCAAAATTTGGAGACATACCTGACTGAGACATTAGCTGGTATAGAAGAGGTGGAATGAACAGCCTAATACCTGATAACAGGGGTAAACTTAATAAAGGAGGCAACTAATGGGGAGCACACAAGAGAATCTAAAGGAAGCTTTTGCTGGAGAAAGTCAAGCCAACCGGCAATACCTCTTCTTTGCTGAGAAGGCAGAAAAGGAGGGTCATCCCCAGATAGCCAGGCTATTTCGTGCTGTAGCCGAGGCAGAGACGGTTCACGCCCGCAATCACCTTGAGACTATGGGCAGTATCGGCTCAACCGGGGATAATCTGACAGCAGCCGTCAGCGGGGAAAACTACGAATTCACCAAAATGTATCCCGCTTTCATCGAGCAGGCTAAGGTGGAAAATAACGAACGGGCTGAGATTAGCTTTACCTATGCCAACAAGGTAGAGAAAATCCACCACGGCTTGTATCAAAAGACTCTCAGCGCCCTTGAGGCGGGGCAGAAGCTGAAAGATGAGCCTTACTTTGTCTGCCAGGTCTGTGGCAATACAGTAACCGGAGAAGCCCCTGAGAAGTGTCCCATCTGTGGCGCCCCACGCAGCAAGTTTAAGCGGGTGGAGTAAGGGCGTGAGATGTTTGGAACAAAATAATGTTGAATTGCTTGTTGAGTGTTTAGGTCATGCAGGCGAACAGACCGAATAGGTTTCTACGATTGTAGCTCACTCAGACTGAGGGAGGGGTTCTTTGCGTGGAGAAGCTTTAAGCAGTAGTTGGTGGTACTGGTGGTGAAGCAACTTTGAGCGGTATAGCCTTTATCTCTTGGCCACCCACAAGCCAACTTACTGTGTAATCTCCGTAGTGTGGAAAAGTTACCCCATGCATTGCTAGCGCTATTTGCTGATTGCTATAGAGAAGGCCCGGGGCAGGAGGGCCGACATTGATAGTCGTATCCAGTGGCGGCAGAACGTTTTTGCCATCTGCATCAATAATGTGCATGCCCACTTGCTTTGGGCCAGCCTCCGTGGCACTGAACTTAATACTAATAACAGAGAAAAAAAGTGGGCGTCTAGCGGGAATGTTTACCGCATATATAGTGTCGAAGCCGATGCCAACGGCGGTAATCTTTCCACCACTTCGGTCAGCATAATCACAGAGAAAAGCAAAGTTTACTTCCAATACTGCCTCCTATGCTGTTATTGTCTAAGTCTCGCTCAATTCAACCCAACGCGACTTCTATTCACGTGATTCTTGCATCCCAAACTGAATAAATTCCTTTTCAATATCTAACGAAGGCTTGAACAGCTTTTCTCTGGTGAACATTCCGTAGTGAACGCCTCGTTCATCTTTATTTCTGACATCAGCAGGCACCCACTAGTATACAATTAAGGGTAAGACAATGGCAAGATAGTGTACTCGTTCATATGATTGGAAACTGAAACACAATAGACACAATCCCGCGGCTAGGTGGTACGCTTCAGTGGTACTTCCATCTGCAACCCATCATTGATATGAGCCGGGAATCAGGATGCGATGGAGATGCAGCATATCTCTATCTGTCAAATGTAAAGGACAGAGTAAAAGATGGTGTCATTGCACCCCCACTGGGTGTATCCCAGATGCGGAGTGTTGTGATTATCGAGCATCGCACCAGCCTGCGACAATCAATAACCACAACATTCCCTTCGCGCTTGAAGTAACGGTAGGAAGATAAGACTTCGCATGAGAGTGAAGTAAAAGGTTGGTTAAGACTGGCAGCCTCCATGGTCTAGGCAGGGATTACGGTGCATCTCACGAGGTGGTTGAGGCTACGCTTAAAGGGAGTGCCTATTAGCGGTTCCCTCCAGAATGCACCTCGTGCATAGGCTAAAGGGAAATCGTGGTATAATGGCTAGGATTGTATGGGACGGAAATGAATGCGGACGAGTTTATAACTGCCGTCAATCGCCAAGCCCCCGATCATCTACCTCGCGCAGACCGTGAGTTCCTCCGGCGGCATCAAGTCATCCTGGGCTCGGACCCCTACTACCAAAAGGACATCCCCAAGGCCATTGGGCTACTCGGTATGACGTATGAATTTCTCGGTAAAATCAAACAGCAGGCAAAGCGGAGCCCGATTGTGACTGAGGTAAGACCCGAGGTTGCCATCTCCCAGGTTGTTGTCATCCATAACCTAGATGCGGAGCAATGTCACCGAATACGGGACGCCCTGATCCAGGCACAGCTCATTAACTTTGAAGGCCACGTTTTTGTCAGCTTCTCACCTTATACACGTCGAACCATCGATTCACTTTCCCCTAACGCTTTCGCAGAGGCAGATTACCACATGGAGTACACCGTTTTTGAAGAAGCGGTTAGCCAGGACAAAACAAAACCATTTGCTATAGCCATTAACCCAGTGGTGTTCATCAAGGATATCGAGCCGACCCTAGTCCAACTCTCCTTCGTGTTAGGCGGCAAAAGACAGCCTGGTATCAGCCTAGGTGCTCCACTTCCGTCTCCTCTCTATCGGGCGTTTCTTAACATCAACGCTAATTCTTCTCAGGCAATCATGGACTTCATGAATGCGTACAAGGTCTATCTCTTCCCCATGTCTTGGGACTCCAACGACTTGTCAAAGTACATCTCCGGCAGCAAGAGGGTAATGCGGCTCATACTATCTGCGACTCAAAATCAGCTAATGGAATTTTGGTCTAGCCAACAGCAGAAGATGCGGGGAATCCTAGCAGCAGCGGCGCAAGGTAGATTGCGACAGGTAGTGTTCCCGCCCATATTTCCGGTGTGTGAGGATGCCATAGTGGAATGGCATGACATTTCGGGCTACTTTGCCCCGGACTTAGCGCAGACCAAGGTGCCGAGGGATGTGAGACATGCGCTGTTTGAGTTCAAAGAGGACAAGACCACTGACGCTGTTCGCGTAAGACGCTATTATGGCTGGCTGGAGTATATGTGGGCTGAGCTTGCCGATGATATATATAAAGGCAAGGCAATGTTAATTTGTGAAAGGTGCGGCAGGATAATTTCCCCAAGTACCCACGGGAGGCAGAAAAGGTTTTGTGGCCTCAGTGAGAATCCTGAGTGTTATAAAGCACGTAAGCGGAAATATGTCGGCATTAGCCGTAAGGGGTTAGCGCAGTAATGTAACCTTTATGTAACCTAAAAGAGATGCTGTAGACTTAGGGCAGGCTTAATTGAGCCTGCCCTTAATTTTTGAGCGAAGGTTGAATTGCCTATGGATATAGAGCAGTGGGTGAAGTACGTCAATCGGCATATCGGGCCGGCGAGCGACTTGCCTCGTCTGGACAGGGATAAGTTGGAAAGATGGGAACGTCTCAGGCTTTTGATGCCCCCGGAGGGGGAGTATCATCGCATCGACCTTGAACGGACACTAGCCTTGCTCATGTTGGAGCGAGCTCTCGGTGCGGAGCTTGAAGTCGGGAGCAGCTAAGGTGCAACGGTGGCGAAAAGGCAAGATAAGCAGAACCAGAAATCCTTGGTAGTAAGGCTACGCTATGTAGCTACTCCTGATGGCGAAGCGAGGCTTTCGCATGTAATTGACATCCTGCTGAGGTCAGCGGCGAGGAACCCCGAAGAGAACATCAATGCCAAAAAAGAAGAAAAGCCACCTTGTCAGGCTCCTGTCGATGATGCACTGACTGGTGGCACTGAGGATGACTCCTGTGAACAAGGATAGCATTCACGATAGGCGCTCATCAAGCCCGCAAATGGTAAAAGCGTTTGCCACTTTATTTAGGGGCAGGTTAGATGCTTGGGGGGGTCTCCCGCCAAAATGTAACCACGAGCAAGTAACCCTTGCCCACTATGAGCGCCACCTAAAAGGAGGGGTAAGTCTGGGCATCTACCCTTTACTTGATGACGGAACCTGTTCTTGGATTGCCGCAGACCTTGACCAGCCAGGCACTGCTCCTTGGCACAATGGCCCCGATGATGCTATGCCTGCTCTCATGCTCATGGAGGCGTTGGGCTGCTATGGTGTAAATCAGAGTCTTTCCTTGGAGAAAACGAAGAGTAAAGGGTGGCGCGTCTGGCTCTTCTTCTCCGCCCCAGTGCCAGCCAACTATGTTCGACGACTATTTCGTGCCGGTCGCAGTAGAGCAGGATTACCGCCATCTGTGGAGATTTTTCCGAAGCAGGATTTTGTCAGTGAAGCAACACCCGATAATCCTTTTCCGGTAGGCAATTTTGTACACCTCCCCTACTTTGGTGGTGGGCCATCCGGCTCAAGACCAGGCCGAGTAATGGTTGACCTAAAGACTCTAGCGCCAATTCCTTTAGAAAAGTTCCTCGCACATCTGCGAGGTTTTCCTGCCCATGCCTTGTCCCTGATCCTTGAAAACTTGCCCGACGTAGAAACGAACCACAAGCTGGGCCGCGCTGTAGAGGAGATAGCAGATATGCTCTCCCGGCCTCTCTCTGTGGGGGAGCGACGGCCCACCCTGGTGAAGGTCACTGGCTACCTGCGATGCAGGGGCATCCCGGAAGAGGTGGCCATAGCACTTCTGCTACCTTGGGCGGAAAGGGCATTTAGTGAGCCTCTGCCACCCGAGGAGGTCCAGCAGCATATTCGTGGCATTTACGGGCGATACGGTGTCAGAGAGTGCAGGGCAGCTAAATCTGGTAAGCCATGGCATGCGGAGGTTCCGTTATGAGATTGCTCGCAGAGGGATACAAGTGGGACGGCCGGGCAAACCTCCAAGCGACGGTCACCCTGTTAGCCGGGGATGGCAGGCCACTATTTCAGGACTTGGTTAGCCTATCAAAGCAAGCCTCCCGCTACCGCTTTGCCCGAACAGTGTTGAAAAGATTTCCAGAGCTGAAAGGCAAAGACGTCGAAAGTCAGTTATTACAGCTTTTGTGGCAAGCGAAGGACCAGCAACAAGAAGCCGCGGAAGAGATAGGTGGGAAAAAAGCCACAAGTCGTGTGTCTCAGGCGGACAAACTGGTTAGGCTGGTTGAGGAGAACCATGTAGAGTTATTCCACACCCCAACCGGGGTTGCCTACGCCAGAATGGCAATTGAAGGGCATCTTGAAATCCACAGGTGCCGTAGCCAAGGGTTTAAGCAGTGGCTCAGTCGCCAACTTTACTTGTCGGAAGAGAAAACACCCAACTCGGATGCACTGAACTCAGCAATTATTACTATTGAGGGTAAAGCTGTATTCAATGGTAAGACACATGAACTACATAATCGGGTCGCCTTCCACGAAGGAGCCATTTTCTATGACCTCGCCGATGAGAAATGGAGGGCGATAAGGATAACCCCCGAAGGATGGCAGATAATCGACAACCCCCCAATCTTGTTCTGCCGGTATCAGCACCAGAAACCACAGGTCGATCCTCAGCATGGCGGAGACCCCTGGCGACTCCTAGACTTCGTCAATCTAAGGGATAGCAGTCAGCAGCTTCTCTTCATGGTTTATGTAGATGCCTCTTTCATACCCGACATTCCCCATCCCATCATTCATCCCCATGGTGAGCAAGGGTCGGCAAAGACAACCCAACTGCGTTTGGTCGGCTCGCTAGTCGACCCTTCCTTAGAGGAGCTATTGATGTTTCCCCGTGATGTTAATGAACTAGCGCAGAAACTCTATCACCACTGGGTCTGCTACTTCGATAATCTGACATCATTGCCTGACTGGGTATCTGATGTGCTGTCCCGAGCCGTCACTGGTATCGGCTTCGGTAAAAGAGAACTTTACACGGACGAAGGCGATGTTATCTTTCAACTGAAGCGTGTTATCGGACTGAATGGGATAAACGTGGTTGCGACTAAACCTGATCTTCTGGATCGGTGTGTCCTACTGGAATTGAGACGTATACCTGATAATGAGTTCAGGAAAGGGAAAGAGCTTCTAGCTGAGTTTGAGCAGGCAAAACCCAAAATTCTAGGCGGTTTCTTTGACATCCTATCCAAAGCCATGGGCGTCTACCCCACCTTACAGATGAAAGCCTTGCCCCGGATGGCTGATTTTGCCCACTGGGGTGGAGCAATAGCCCAAGCACTTGGCTACTCAGTTGATGACTTCGTTAACGCCTATAGGGCTAATATCCGAAGTCAGAATATAGAAGTCCTTAGTTCTAATCCGATCGCAGCAGTATTGTTAGCATTTATGGAAAATAGGGATAGTTACGAAGGAACACCCGCCGAGCTTCTTGACGAGCTAACCCAGGAAGCAGAGCAGATGAAGATAAAAACTACCATCAAGAGCTGGCCAGGAGCTCCCCAAGTGTTTACTCGCAGACTAAACGAACTGAAGAGCAATTTGAGACAGGGTGGGATAGAGGTTGATAGCACCAGTGGCGCTAGGATTGAGGGCAAGTGGAAGAAATTAGTCAAAGTGTCCAAAACAGAAACAGCACCCACTCCAAAGGGTATGCAAAATACCGTTGATACCGTAGCACCGTTGCACCCAGATACGAAGCCCTATCTGGAAAAGCGCAACGGTATTGAGGGCAATAGCGTTGCGGATGGAGAAATACCGTTGCAAAATCAGCCGGAGTGCAACGGTATTGGGCAAACTGCAACGATACCACAGAAAATACCGTTGCAGTCATCCCTATCTGAGGAATCGTCTCAGCAGATAGGACCGCAACGATGCAACGATAGCAACGATAAATTACATACTCTTTTGGCGGAAGGTGAGTCTACTATTTTGCAATCATTAGGGATGACCAAAGAACAGGCAATAGCCATTTGGGACAAGCAGGGCAGGCCGATAATTCACTTAGGTCCTGGCGAGAACTGCCATGACTTAGCGAAGCTATTAGCGCAGAAGGATATTAAACCAGAGCATCTATCAGCCGTCAGAGAATGGCTTGAGAAACACCAACAAAGCTAGAAAATACTGAAGGAGGCAGCTGATGGAGAAGCTGGAACTGACATTTACTTACGAGAAACCGACCAAGAACTGCA
>CAZFRL010000030.1:0-20534 GCA_964521325.1 uncultured Dehalococcoidales bacterium
CTCGCGACCCTCTCCTTGGCAAGGAGATGCTCTACCACTGAGCCACTTCCGCATATCTAGTGCCGGGGGGGAGATTTGAACTCCCACGAGCTTTCGCTCACTAGCCCCTCAAGCTAGCGCGTCTACCAATTCCGCCACCTCGGCTTAATCTGGCAGGAGTGGGAGGATTCGAACCCCCGACCGACGGTTTTGGAGACCGTTGCTCTACCAGACTGAGCTACACTCCTACTTGAATAATCTATTTTATCATAATTTACGGTAAAAGTTATAGCTCTTACAATGTTCGGCAAAAATATAGCACATGAGTCTATATCCGTCAACGCATATTGAATGAATGCTAGACAGGCATTAGCTACCCTGCTTAATAAAATTTAGATTTACTGCCACCCCGACTTATGTTATAATCCTTTGGCGTAAGATATTAAAAATTATATAACTCGTTCTCATCAGGCAACAACAGAGTTTAGTAAGGGAGTACAATTTGGACAAAGAAAGAAAGAAGGAGATTATAACTGAGTTTCAATCTCACCAAAAAGACACGGGCTCGACTGAGCTTCAGGTAGCTTTGCTCACCGAGCGGATAAACCAATTGACCACGCACATGAGGGATAATCGACACGATTACCACACACAACGCGGTTTACTTAAACTTGTCGGGCAAAGGAGGAGGCTGCTGGCTTACCTAAGCAGAGAGGATACAGCCCGGTATCATAGCCTGATTAAACGGCTCGGCTTACGCAAGTAAGGTCTTCAAAGGAGAAATTATTGATAACGTATCACTCTTTCAATTGTGAAATTGGGGGTAGAACCCTCACCATAGACACCGGAAAGCTCGCCGGGCAGGCAAACGGCGCGGTAACTGTTCGCTACGGAGATAGTGTGGTTCTGGTTACAGCTTGCCTTAGCCCTGAACCACGGGAGGGTGTAGATTTTCTGCCTCTAACCGTTGATTATGAAGAGAGGCTATACGCTGCTGGTAAAATCCCGGGTGGCTTTATCAGAAGAGAGGGGCGTCCCAGTCAAGAGGCAACCTTAGCTAGTCGACTTACCGACCGCCCGCTGCGTCCGCTTCTTCCCAAGGGGTGGCGTAATGATATTCAACTTATAATTACCGTCCTTTCTGCCGACCTGGAAAATGACCCTGACATCCTGTCTGTTATCGGCAGCTCGGCTGTTCTATTAATGTCAGAGGTGCCATTTGACGGTCCAGTGAGCGCTGTCCACATTGGCTATATCAACGATGAGCTAATACTGAATCCAACATTAGCCCAACTGGAGGATAGCCTGCTTGACCTGGTTGTGGCTAGCACCAAGCAGGCAGTAGTAATGGTAGAGGCAGGAGCCCAAGAGGCTTCAGAAGATGTTGTTACTCAGGCAATTAAATTTGGGCACGAGGCAAACCAGGATATCATTAAGCTCCAAGAGGAGCTTCAACAGGCTTATGGTAAACCTAAGATAGAAGCGCCTACCAGTGAGGCGAACCCTGAGATACTGTCAGCAATCTCACCAATTATTGATGGTAAGCTTGCCCAAGCCCTAAGCCACCAAGAAAAGCCGCAACGAGAGCAAGCACTCGATGACCTACGGAAAGAACTTATTGAGCGTTTAGGAGACTCATTCCCTGAAGAAGGGATACTCTCTGCTTTCGAGTCAAAGGTTAGGGATGAAATAAGAAACAATATCCTTGACAAAGCCCAGCGTGTCAGTGGGCGTGGCCTGACCGAAGTCCGACCGCTCGGCTGCGAGGTAGGACTCCTGCCCCGCACCCATGGTTCAGCTCTATTTACCAGAGGGCAAACACAAGTGCTGACGATTGCTACCCTGGGCTCTACCAGGAAGGAACAACAACTTGATGGATTAGGCATAGAGGAAACCAAACGCTTCATCCACCACTACAATTTCCCCCCCTTCTCTACTGGTGAGGTAAAACGTGTAGGCTCGCCCGGTCGCCGAGAGATTGGGCACGGTGCCCTGGCTGAGCGAGCTCTCATACCGGTTCTACCTAAGGATGAAGATTTCCCGTATACTATTCGCCTCGTCTCAGAGGTTCTCAGTTCTAGTGGCAGCACATCTATGGCCAGTGTTTGTGCCAGCAGCCTATGCCTGATGGATGCTGGGATACCGATAAAGAGGGCAGTAGCCGGGGCAGCTATGGGATTGGTCACTGGCGATAAAGGAGAATGTTCTATTTTAACTGATATTGAAGGCATTGAGGATGCTTACGGTGATATGGACTTTAAGGTAGCTGGTACTAGTGAAGGTATCACCGCACTACAAATGGATACCAAGCTTAAAGGTGTAAGCCTGGAAATCCTGGAAAAGGCGCTATATCAAGCTAGAGAGGCACGCCTGTTTATCCTGGATACAATGAATCAAACTATCAACTCTAGTCGACCTGAGGTCAGCCATTATGCGCCACGGGTGTATAAAATAATGATTGACCCTGACAAGATTGGTGCTGTAATCGGCACCGGAGGTAAAACCATCAGGTCAATCATTGATGAAACTAAAACAACTATTGATATTGGAAATGATGGCACAGTCCTTATCGGCTCCACTGACTTGGAAGCTGCCCAAAAAGCTATTCAAATCATTGAGAGTCTAACTAGAGAGGCGGAAATTGGCGGCATCTATACCGGGAAAGTGACCCGTATATTAAACTTTGGAGCTATGGTAGAAATTCTCCCCGGCAAAGAAGGATTAGTCCACATCAGCGAGTTAGCTGACTATCGGGTAGCTAGTGTCGAGGATATAGTTAAGGTGGGTGATGAGGTTACGGTCAAGGTAATCAATATTGATAACCTTGGTCGAATAAACCTGTCACGGCGGGCTGTGTCTGAAAAGCCTTCTCAGGTGCCAGAAGCCAGGGAGAAGGATTCTTTATCTAAAGACTACCCCTTTAAAAGCCAGCGTGGGGCTTATACCTCACCGCATTCCCGCTTACCCCGGGACAAGCAGCGTAATCAAGATAGAAGCTCACCAAAACCCCGCTTTACTAAAAGGATTTAAGCCATGAAGCCGATAAAGGTTGTGGTCCAAGGGGCATCAGGCAAAATGGGGCGGGTGATAGTCAATGCTCTGTGCCTTGAACCTGAGACACAAATAGTAGGTGCCATAGAACTGAAGGTTGCCGAGGATTACTTACCTTTACCTGATGGCTCGGGTAAAGTGCCCTTTTCTTCCGACTTAGGCTATATCCTCACTACCTGCCAGCCTGATGTGCTGGTAGATTTCACAATTGCCCAAGCTATCATGCCCGCAGTGCGTATAGCCACTAAACAGGGTGTTAATCTGGTGATAGGAACCACGGGGTTAACCGCTGATGAACTTAGCGAGATCGACCGATTAGCCACAGCCAACCAGGTGGGAGCAGTGGTAGCGCCTAACTTTGCTCTGGGAGCAATTCTAATGATACACCTCGCCAAGATAGCTGCTAAATACCTTGACTATGCCGAAATTATAGAACTGCACCATAACCAGAAAGCTGATGCCCCATCGGGAACTGCTCTAGCTACAGCCAGAGCAATGGCAGCAGCCAAAGGTAAACCGTTCTATCGCACCCCGGAACAAAAGAAGCCCTCAAATAGCCGGGGAGAGCAGGTTGAAGGCGTTACTATTCATAGCGTGCGTCTACCTGGTCTCCTGGCACACCAACAGGTTGTCTTAGGTGGACCGGGGCAAACACTGAGCATACGACATGATACCATTAGCCGAGAGTGTTATATACCGGGTCTCATACTAGCCATCAAGGGGGTAACTAAACATAAAGGGCTGGTCTACGGTTTAGACACTCTGCTCGGTTTATAGGAGAGGGTAATGAAGGGGTATAAAGTAGCTATTGTTGGTGCTACCGGGCTGGTAGGGCAGGAGTTCATCAAGGTATTGGGGCAACGTAACTTCCCTATATCATCCATTCACCTTTTAGCCTCAGACCGTTCAGCAGGTAAGAAACTATTTGTCAATCACCAGGAGATTGAAGTCAAGGAGACCACTCCCGAGTCCTTTGAGGGGATAGATATTGCCCTCTTCTCGGCTGGTGCTGAGATTAGCCGTTACTTCTCACCTATAGCTACCCAGTCAGGAGCCGCCGTTGTTGATAATAGCTCCGCTTTTAGAATGGTGTCCACCGTTCCCCTAGTAGTGCCTGAGGTCAACCCTGAAGACATCAAATGGCATAAGGGGATTATAGCTAACCCGAATTGTTCCACTATTCAGCTGGTAGTAGCTTTATACCCGCTACACAAGGTTAACCCCATCAAGCGTATTGTCGTTGATACCTATCAGGCAGTGTCGGGTACCGGTTCAGCAGCCGTAGACGAGCTAACAACCCAAACCAAACAAGTATTAGATGGGCAGAGTACTACCCCCCATGTTTACCCTCACCAAATAGCGTTTAACGTGTTGCCGGAAATAGACGTTTTTCTGGACAATGACTATACTAAAGAAGAATGGAAGCTGGTGGAAGAAACGAGAAAGATAATGCATGCCGATGATATAGCTATTTCGGCGACTTGTGTGCGAGTCCCGGTATTAATTGGACATAGTGAGGCGGTCAATGTGGAATTCTACCAGCCCATGTCTCCCGATGAGGCACGACGTATCCTCGCCCAGGCTCCGGGGGTCAAAGTCTTGGACGAACCAGGAGTTAGCCTTTATCCTCAGCCATGGTCGGCAGCCGGTAGCGATGAGGTTTTCGTTGGCAGGATTCGTCGAGATACCTCTCATCCCTGCGGTTTAGTTATGTGGATTGTTGCCGACAATCTGCGTAAAGGAGCTGCCCTAAACACAGTCCAGATCGCTGAGGAGATGGTCAATAGGGAATGGGTACACCCCGGGAGGTTAAAAAAATGAAAAAACTAGGCCGGTTGCTGACAGCGATGGTAACCCCCTTTAATGACGAAGGGATGGTTAACTATGAGCAGGCCAAGAAGTTAGCCTTAGCCTTACTCAACTCAGGGAGTGAAGGCCTGGTGGTTGTGGGCACAACTGGAGAATCACCCACTCTTATTCGGGAGGAGGAACTGCGCCTTTTTGCTGAGGTGAAATCGGCAGTAGGCAAACAAGGGACAGTAATTGCTGGCACCGGTAGTAATAGCACGGCTGAGGCGGTAGAAGCAACTAAACAGGCAGAGAAAATTGGAGTTGATGCTTGTCTGTTAGTTGTTCCTTACTATAACAAACCGACTCAAGAGGGCTTATATCAGCACTTTAAGACTATCGCTCAGGTCACCAATCTACCCTGTATCCTGTATAATGTGCCGTCACGCACCGTTACTAGCCTTTCAGCAGACACGATTATCAGATTGAGCCACGTAGATAACATTATCGGAGTAAAAGAAGCCAGCGGTAATCTAGGTCAAATCTCCCAGATAATCAGTAATACCAGGGAGGATTTTCTTGTCTGGAGTGGCAATGATAGTGATACACTGCATATACTAGCCCTGGGTGGCTATGGGGTAATTAGCGTTGCCTCCCACCTGGTTGGTAATCAAATCAAGGGAATGATTGATAGCATTATTAATAATAAAATGGATGAAGCCGCCAGCATACACCGCCGCTTAATGCCCCTAATTAATGCCCTGTTCGTTGTCTCCAACCCCATTCCAGTTAAATACGCCCTTAACCACATAGGTTTCTATGTAGGCAAGCCGCGCCTGCCCCTTACTGAGCCAGATGAAAAATCAGCCGCCTTAATCAGAGACACCCTGAAAAACTATAAGATTGACCTGCCGCTAAGCACTAAGTGATGCTATAGGATAGGTATCTTGTGGATAGTTTGCTCTCGTGCTGCTCCCACTGAGATGAGGTTGATCGGGCAGGAGATGAATTCTTCCAGTCTAGCTAGATATTGGCGAGCCTCAAGCGGCAACTGCTCGTATTGCCGGATATGGCTAGTGGGGACTTGCCACCCTGGTAGCTCCTCATAGATGGGCTGACACTTTTCTAAAGTAGCTACATTGCCCGGGAAATAATCAATAGTGCGCCCATTCAGCTTATAGCCAACACATATTTGAAAGCGAGGAAGGATATCAAGAACGTCAAGGCGGGTAATTGCCGCCCCGGTAAAGCCATTAACCCGGGTGCTAAAACGAGCCGCCACGGCGTCAAACCAGCCACAACGGCGAGGTCTTCCGGTAGTAGTGCCATACTCATGAGCCTGTTCCCGAATCAAGCTACCAGTTTCATCCTTCAGCTCAGTGGGCATCGGACCAGCACCAACCCTGGTGCAGTAAGCCTTAAATACGCCCAGAATACGATCAATCTTGGTCGGGCCCAGACCGGCACCCAAACAGCCTCCTCCTGCCAGCGGTGAAGAAGAGGTGGTATAGGGATAAGTGCCAAAATCAGGGTCAAGTAAAGCCCCCTGGGCTCCCTCTAATAGAATCAGCTCCTCCCGGTTCAATGCTTCCTCTACCATCATAGATGTCTCTCTAATACAAGGAGCCAGGCGTTCCCCATACTGGCAATACTGGGTATATACTTCATCCAGTGATAGCGGGCTAACTCCATAAATCTTGGTCAAAATAGTGTTCTTGTAATCGAGAATAAGACGGAGTCGCTCCAGTAGTGCTTCTTTATCTGAAAGGTCACCAACTCTAATGCCTAACCTAGCTGCTTTGTCGCTAAAGGCGGGACCTATGCCCTTGCCGGTTGTGCCTAAAGCCTTACCACCTCGTGATTTCTCTTCCAAACCGTCAAGCAGGATATGATAGGGCATAATAAGGTGAGCCCGATCACTGATAAATAGCCCGGTGGTATCCACCCCACACTGGTTAAGCTGGTCTATCTCATCAATTAACACTGGGGGGTTAATCACCACCCCATTACCAATAATACAAATAGCCTGGGGAGAAAAAATGCCAGAAGGAACTAGGTGAAGCTTAAACTCACCACGGGGGTTAACTACAGTGTGCCCAGCATTATTACCGCCAGAAAAACGGACTACCATCTTTGCTTCTTGGGCAAGTAGCTCAACTACCTTACCCTTTCCCTCATCCCCCCACTGGGCTCCAATAACAGCGATGACTGGCATTATCTCCTCCTGTAAAAGCTACCTAATCCTTGTTTGTTGCCACACATAAACTAACCTCTGCCCCACGGTGAAAAAGCTAAATACCACAATAATAGCTAGGGCAATAACTAAAGCATTGGGTATCTGGCTTAACAACAGCCCTAGTGCCAGGACAACGACCCTCTCCGCTCGAGTGAACAGTCCCACCTGGCATTCCAGACCTTGTGCTTCCGCTCTGGCTCTAGTATAGCTCACTAACAGTGAACCGAGCAAGGTAAGGCAGACAACTAAAATTGACCATTCCTTGGGAACCAAAGTAAATAGGAGTGACTGTTCTTTAGTAAGCAGGAACATTACTAGAATGCCAAGTAGCAGCACTGCCTCAGATAAGCGGTCAAGCGTGGCGTCAAGAACAGCGCCAAAACGGGTGGTCTGTTTCGTATGACGGGCCAGTGCCCCATCAAGAATGTCAAAGAAACCGGCAATAAGTACTACAAAGCCGGCAGCAAAAGGGTGTCCGATAATAATGAGTACCGTAGCGCCGATAGCTAATAAAAAACCGAACCAGGTTATGGTATTAGGCGTTATAGATGTCTTAGCTAAAAGCAGCACTACTGGTCGGGTGAGGCGATAAGCTAGGGTCTTACGACCTCCGAATAACTTTGCCATTGACTATTGCTTTTTGCTCAAACTGAGGTAGCCTCAAATTCTGAAAATTGTTTCTTCCATGGAGGCTGGCTAAGTATCTTCATATAATAATTCAATACCATTTGGGCAATATGCTCCCAGCTATAATCTTGCGCTTTAATCCTTCCCCTGTCTCCCATCTGCTGTCGAAGTAATTCGTCACGCAGAAGAGAAATGAGAGCCTGAGCTAGACTGTCACTGTCTTTTGGTGGCACTAATAGCCCTTCAACACCATGAGTTACTACACTGGCATAACCATCTATATTGGAGGCAACAATTGACGTACCGACAGCCATAGCCTCAAGCAAAACAATACCAAAACTTTCCATACCGGTGGCTGGGGCACAATAAATATCGGCTGTCTTATAATATCGGGGTAATTCATCATGAGAAACGTAGCCAACAAAAACAACGTCCTTCAGCGCATCGTCCTTGACCTGTTTCTCATACTTTTTACGCAGCTTGGTACCAGGACCTACTATAATAAGTCGTGAGTCAGGAATCTCTTTCTTAACCTGTTTATAGGCTTCAAGCAGGTATTTCAAACCCTTTCGTTTTTCCATACGACCAACAAACAGGATATTCAGTTTTCTATCACAGAACTCATCAATTGGAGCTACATAAGGTGAAAATCGCTCTAAATCTATGCCGTTAGGGATAATATTATAGTACCCAGAGAGATGTTTGTTAGCAAACTCCATCGCTGGTTTAGATACTGCAATTTTCCCGTGAAGCTTATAGACCCGCCTCTTCAACCATATTGTGCTAATTGGTCTCCAAAAGTTATATCCAATGGAAGTGCGTCTAATATGAGGATTAAAGCCATGGAAGGTCCCAACATTAGCGGTATGTGAAAACCGGAGTACCCCGGTAGATAACATGGGCATGAAAGGTTCATGAATGTTGATAATGTCAAAATTTTCTTCAGCCAGCATCGTTTTTATCTTGGAAGCTAGCCCAAGTGATATGGTAATACGAATGACCGTATCCGCAGTTCGAATGGGGAGAGGCTTACCTATACGTATGAACCTGTCACCAAAATCGGGGACTACTCTGGACGCAGGAGCAATAACCCTTACCTCATGACCCATTTTGGTAAACTGGCGCTCCAGTGCTGAGACATGATTATTAACGCCACCAGGGTAGGCAAAATCATACGGAGAAACTAATGCTATTTTCATAGGTAGCTGCCTAAAACATCACCACTAGTTTAATCAGGTTATTGCTCGGAAGAAGCAGGCTTTTCTGCAACCTGCTTACTACTAACAATAAACTCCTCCGTCATCCGGCGGGCTTCGTCATCGGTATATTGAATAGGCGGTGATTTCATAAAGTAAGCAGACGGAGCCACCAGTACCCCCTTCATTCCCTGGTCTAAGGCAAGTTTACAACACCTGACAGCATCAATAACCACACCGGCTGAGTTAGGGCTATCCCACACCTCAAGTTTCAGCTCCAGGTTCAGAGGAACATCACCAAAGGTTCGTCCTTCCATCTTAATATGGCAAAACTTGCGATCAGTCAACCAGGGCACGTAATCACTGGGACCTACATGAATGTCATCTGGGCTAAGCTCGTAATCCAGTTGAGAGGTGACGGAGGTAGTTTTAGATATCTTCTTGGACTCAAGGCGTTCCCGCTCCAACATATTAAGGAAGTCAGTGTTACCACCAAAGTTCAATTGGTAGGTTCGCTCCAGCTTAACGCCGCGGTCTCTAAATAGCCTGGTAAGCACCCGATGAACAATAGTTGCCCCCACCTGAGATTTTATATCATCTCCGATAACTGGAAGCCCCCTTTCAACGAAGCGCTCCTGCCAATACTTCTCTCGGGCGATAAAAACCGGGATACAGTTGATAAAACCACAGCCAGCCACCAGCACCTGCTCAATATACCACTTAGTTGCCTCCTCACTACCCACAGGCAGATAATTAATCACTACATCGGTCTGGGTTTCCTTAAGGATTTTAACTATATCAGCCGTCGGTCCCGGTGCCTTCTGTATTATTTGAGATAGATATTTACCCAAACCATCGTGGGTCATACCCCGCTGAATTTTAACCCCTGTAGCCGGCACCTCACAAAATTTGAAGGTATTATTGGGCGGGGTAAAGATAGCCTGGGCTATGTCCTTGCCAACCTTGTTTTTATCAACATCAAAGGCGGCGACAAAATTGATATCACTTATATGGTATCCCCCCAGATTAACATGCATAAGTCCAGGCACGAATTCAGCCTCCGCTGCCTTCTTATAGTAGTAAACGCCCTGAACCAGTGACGAGGCACAATTACCTACCCCTATTATGGCTACATTTATTTTACTCAAGATTCAACCACCATCCTTCATCAACTTCAGAAATCATGCGTTTATGGTTTTCACGCCTATAATCCGCTGAATTATAGCACCCTAACACCAATTAAGCTAGTCAAGGGCACTTTAGTTAACCACTATAAACTAGTGTCTTTCTGCCAATTAGTGTCGAAAAGGACACTGCCTAACCAAAATAGATATTTTGCCTAGCTCAATTGATTAGCCGCGACCAATTCTAAATACCTTGGTTCCACACGCAGGGCAAACTCCCTTCGTAGCCGGCCTCCCATTCTTCAGGGTAACCCGCTCGGGATTCTTTATCTCCCTCTTCGCTCTACACTTAAAACAATACGCCTGCACTTAATTTACCTCCTTTTTGACGCTGGTTAAACTATATCTCTATTTATTATACGCAAGCTGTCAAGACTCTGTGTTATTACCATAACCAAGTTACTTGACTTATCACTCAGCACAAAATATACTATACTATACTATCGTTTACGAGTTATGATATAATGGTTTTGGTAGCCAGCAAAAGAATGAGAATAAGCTAAGGCTGAGCATTTCCTCGAAAAGTCTTAGCTTTAATTGTGTCAGAACAAAGGTGTCATGAAGATTGCTATTAGCGGTAAAGGGGGCGTGGGGAAGACTCTCTTGGCATCCCTTCTGTGCAAGACATTCGCTGAGTCCGACTATTCTGTTATTGCTATAGATGCTGACCCCGATGCCAACCTAGCTGCTACCCTTGGTTTTCCCCGTCCTGAGAGGATAACCCCTATATCTGAGATGGATGCTCTTATTGAGGAAAGGACTGGGGCACGACCCGGTCGAGGTACCAGCTTTTTCAAGCTAAACCCTAGAGTTGATGACTTACCGGAAAAATATTCTCAGGAGCATAACGGAGTTAGATTAATGGTAATGGGGCAAATTAAAAAGGGCGGTACTGGCTGTTACTGTCCGGAAAATGCCTTACTACAGGCTTTGATTACCCATCTACTCCTGGCAAGGAATGAAGTGGTGATTTTGGATATGGAGGCCGGAATAGAACATCTAGGACGGGCAACAGCCAAGGCAGTAGATAAACTGATTGTAGTAGTAGAGCCAGGCAGACGAAGCATTGAAACCGCCCATAGAATTGACGGACTGGCACAGGATATCGGCTTACAAAATATCGCTGTGGTAGGCAACAAGGTTCGAAGCCAGGCAGAGAGGGAGTTTATAGCTTCCAGTCTGCCAGGTTTCAACTTCCTCGGCTTTATCCCCTATGACCAAGCAATAGTAGATGCTGACCTAGCTAATCTCCCCATCCTTGACTCCAGCCAGCAGATTGTTGCCGAAGTAAGAAATATCTATCAGGCTTTGTTATCTACTACTAAGTAATAAACACAATAAACTAGCTAAAAAGATTTCAGTGGTTTCAATTAAGGAGTCCTTAAATAAAATAAATGAAGGAGGAGTTTTATGGCTTACGACGCGGTGAAAATGAAGGATTGGCAGATTGCAGAAGCGGCTGGGGTAAATATGCCAGCCCCCGACGAGTGGAGAGAGAAACTAAATCTGCAAAAGGATGAAATAATTCCTTTCGGGAACATATGCAGGCTCGATTTCTTGAAGATTATCGAGCGCCTCAAGGACAAACCGGACGGCAAGTACGTTGAGGTGACTGCCATAACCCCTACGCCGCTGGGTGAAGGGAAGACTACGACTACAATGGGTATCCTGGAAGGTATGGGCAAGCGGGGACTGAATGTAGGTGGCTGTATCCGTCAGCCCTCAGGTGGTCCCACAATGAACATCAAGGGAACTGCTGCTGGTGGCGGCAATGCCCTGCTTATTCCCATGACCGAATTCTCCATGGGACTTACCGGTGACATCAACGATATCACCAATGCCCACAACTTGGCTATGATTGCTCTCACTGCCAGAATGCAGCACGAACGTAACTATGATGACGAGCAACTGGCTAAGCGCAGCCATATGCGCCGCCTGGATGTTGACCCCACCCGGGTGGAGATGGGCTGGGTTATGGATTTTTGTGCCCAGAGTCTCCGCAATATTGTCATAGGTCTCGGTGGACGCATGGATGGCTTCCTCATGCAGTCCAAGTTTGGTATCACCGTGAGTTCTGAGCTGATGGCTATGTTATCGATTGTCAGAGACTTGGCTGACCTGCGGGAGAGAATGGATAATATCACTGTAGCCTTCGACAAGAAGGGCAATGCTGTTACCACCGGTGACCTGGAAGTAGGCGGGGCTATGACTGCCTGGATGCGCAACGCCATTAATCCCACACTAATGTGCACCGTGGAGTATCAGCCCTGTATGGTGCATGCCGGTCCGTTTGCTAATATTGCCGTGGGGCAATCTTCCATCATTGGCGACCGCGTTGGGTTGAAGCTGTTTGACTACCATATCACCGAGAGCGGCTTCGGCGCTGACATTGGCTTCGAGAAATTCTGGAATGTCAAGTGCCGCTTAAGTGGTCTCAAGCCACATGTATCAGTACTCACCACTACCATCAGGGCACTGAAAATGCATGGTGGCGGGCCCAAGGTAGTGGCTGGTTTACCCCTACCCGACGCCTACAATAAAGAAGATTTGGGACTCTTGGAGAAGGGCATCCCCAATATGCTGCACCACATCAGCATCATTAAGGCAGCTGGCATTAATCCGGTAGTGTGCATCAATGGCTTCCATACTGACACTAAGGGTGAAATTGCTATGGTCAGGAAGGCAGCTGAGGCAGCTGGGGCACGCTGTGCTGTGTCTACCCATTGGGCTGACGGCGGCGATGGTGCCCTTGAGCTGGCTGATGCGGTTAAGGAGGCCTGCGAAGAAAAGAACGATTTCAAACATCTCTATCCCTTGGAAATGAAGCTACGGGAGCGGGTGGACAAAATCGCTAAAGTGGTCTATGGAGCTGATGGTGTGGCTTGGGCGCCTGAGGCAGAAGCCAAGGCTAAGATGCTTGAGTCTGACTCCAAGTATGATGATTATGCTACCATGATGGTGAAGACACATCTTTCCCTGACCCATGACCCAGCGATTAAGGGTGTACCTAAGGGGTGGATGTTGCCTATACGTGATGTATTAATCTATTCCGGGGCGAAATTCCTCTGCCCTTGCGCCGGAGCCATCAGCCTGATGCCGGGAACCTCCTCTGACCCTGCTTTCAAAAAGGTTGACGTTGATGTAAAAACTGGGAAGGTCTCTGGCCTATTTTAGCAGTTTTGTATGGTGTTTAATTACGCAGGGAGTTAGATGACGAAAAGTTCACCAGTCAAAAAGAGAAGGGTTCACTTCGACCCCGATAAGGTTGATGTTGTCGTGGGCCAGGGTGAGAATCTGTTGCAGGCGGCTATTGCTGCCGGAGTGCATATTAATGCCTCCTGTGGCGGTGCCGGTGTTTGTGGCACCTGCAAGGTTCTAATTAAAGAGGGAAAAGTAGAAAGCAGGAGGACTGAGAAGCTCTCTGAAAAGGAGTATGAGCGTGGTATCAGGCAAGCCTGTCAAAGCAAGATACTTACCGATTTAATCGTCGACATTCCGGTAGAGTCAAGGCTGGAGACAGCGGTTCTTGCCCGTGAGAGAAAGGAACTGGCAGCTGGTATCCAACAAGTGGAGGCTATAGCTACTGGGTGGAAATTTAATCCCCCCCTCAGTAAACTTTTTGTTGAGATGCCACCGCCAACCCTGGAAGATAATGTCAGTGACCTATCCCGGCTGTTAAGGGGTTTAAAACAGCAGTATAACCTTGATAAAATCTCGGTGGACTTTAACGTAGTAAAGAAACTGGCAGGGGTTTTGAGAGATGGTGACTGGAAGGTTACTGTTACCACTCTCGTGAATGGAGCTGAGTCACAGTTGAATGGTGAACGAAGACCAAGAGTAATAAATATCGAGCCAGGAGACACTAGAGGTAAGCATTACTCTCTAGCCTTCGATATCGGAACCACTGCCGTCCGTGGGCAGTTACTCGATTTAAACCGCGGGAAATCTCTAGCCCAAGGTGTGGATTATAACGGACAGATTAGCTACGGCGCAGATGTTATTACTCGTATCGCCTACTGCCAGAAACCGGGAGGGCTTAAAAAGTTACAGCGGGCAGTTGTGGCCACCATTAACGGGATTATCGGTGAGCTATTGGCACAAGCCAAGGTTGAATCGGACTATATTGCCCATATGGTTGTTGCGGCTAATACGACAATGCTACAGATTCTTCTCGGGCTTGAGCCCAAATATATAAGGTTAGCCCCCTATATCCCGGTAGCCAACTTCATTCCGCAGGTAAAGGCAAACGATTTAGGTATCAAAGTAGGAGAGCATGTCTATCTCCATCCCCTTCCTTCGGTGGCAAGTTATGTCGGCGCCGATATTGTTTCTGGAATTATGGGGGCAGGGGTGTATCAGCGGAAAACTTTGACATTTTATATAGATATAGGGACAAATGGCGAGATAGTGATTGGAAACTCAGATTGGATGGTAACTGCCGCCTGCTCGGCTGGCCCTGCCTTTGAAGGCGGCGGGGTAAAGCATGGTATGATAGCCACCGATGGGGCTATTGAAGAATTTGACATCAATCCATCAAATTTTGAGCCGGTGATTGGCACTATCGGTGATGCAAAACCAAAGGGAATCTGTGGCTCAGGCCTGATAAACATTATCGCTGGACTACTCGAAGCCGGGGTTCTCGCTCAGAATGGCAAATTTAACACCGACCTACCCACCAAAAGAATCAGAGAGGGCAGCGATGGCTACGAGTACGTCCTATCCTGGGCAGATGAGACTCAAATCGACAAAGATATTGTCATCACCGAGGTAGACATCGATAACCTTATTCGAGCTAAGGCAGCCATGTATGCCGGGTGCCAGACATTAGTCAAAAGCGTAGGGACTACCTGCTCCAATTTAGAGCAGGTGATTATCGCTGGTGCTTTTGGTAGCCATATTGATATTGAAAAGGCTATTACCGTCGGGCTTTTCCCTGATATTCCCCGGGATAGGTTTATCTTCATCGGCAATGGCTCCCTCCTGGGAGCCAGATTAACCTCTTTCTCCACCGATATTCTTGATGATACAAGAGGAGTTGCCGCCATGATGACCAATTTTGAATTGAGTGAAAACGTCGATTTTATGAATAACTATATCGCAGCGCTGTTTTTACCCCACACCAATGCCAAGGAGTTTCCCTCAGTGAAGAAAAGGCTAGCCAAGCTGCCAAAAAAACTAAATCAAAGCGAGGGATAAGCGTTTGACTATTAATATTGCTGTAGCTGGAAAGGGCGGTACCGGGAAAACTTCCGTAGCCAGCCTGGTCATTCGCTACCTATTGAAGAACGGAGCAGGACCAGTTCTGGCAGTTGATGCTGACCCTAATGCTAACCTGGGGGAGAGTCTGGGGCTTGAGGCAAAACAGACTGTTGGTTTGATACTTAACGATTTCCAAGGGGATAAAATAAAAATCCCGCCGGGAATGACCAAGCAGAATTACCTGGAATACAAACTAAATGAGGTCGTGGTTGAGAGCGAGAAGCTTGACCTGGTGACAATGGGTAGGGGTGAGGGTCCGGAATGTTACTGCTATCCTAACCTTGTCCTGAAGAACTTTATTGATAACTTAGCTGATAACTATGCTTACATGGTTATGGATAATGAGGCGGGAATGGAGCACCTGAGCCGGAGAACTACCCAGAATGTTAATGAGCTGTTGATAGTCTCTAACCATTCAGTTAAGGGTGTCCGGGCTGTTGCCCGGATAAGGGACCTTGTCTCTGACCTCAAACTGGTGGTGAAAAGGCAATCGGTAATAATTAATTTTGTCCCCACCAAAATAGATCCTTTGGTCAGTGAAGAATTGTCCAGGCTGGGAATGAAGCCCACAGCTATAATTCCTGAAGATGAGGCGGTATATAAATATGACCTCGAGCTTAAGCCACTTCTTGACCTGCCTGATACCTCTAAAGCCGTAAAGGCAGTTAATGATTTGATGGCTAAGCTCCTCAAAGACCAATAAAAAGCTGAGCTAACCAAAGTGATAGTAGGGGGATTAGTAGAAATTTGGGATATTGGTCGGATTATTGTTATAATAACGTACAAGGGGGTCAAAAATGCCAGCAAAGATTATTAGTGGTACTGAGGTTGCCAAGCAGATTCGTGAAGAGCTAAAGCAGGAAATTGCCGAACTTAAGGAGAAACATAATCTCGTACCGGGATTAGCCACTGTTTTGGTGGGTGAGGACCCGGCATCTCAGGTTTATGTTGGTCAAAAGGAAAAGACATCCCTCGCCTTGGGTATCTATTCGGAAAGACATGACCTGCCCGCTGATACCAGTGAGGAAAAACTGCTTACCCTGATTGATAAGTTGAATAGAGACCCTAAGATTCACGGAATTTTAGTCCAGCTACCCTTACCCAAGCATATTAATGAGACTAATGTTCTTTATGCCATCGACCCCAAAAAGGATGTTGATGGCTTTCATCCAGTGAATGTAGGCAAGTTGATGATTGGGGAGCCGGATTATTTACCCTGTACCCCTCACGGAATCCAACAGCTTCTTATCAGGGCAGGGGTTAAGATTGAAGGGGCTGAGGTAGTGGTTGTGGGTAGAAGCAATATTGTAGGCAAACCCATAGCCAATATCCTTCTCCAGAAGAGAGATGGAGCTAATGCTACCGTAACTATATGCCATACCCGAACCAAAGATATGGCTTTTCATACTAAGCGGGCTGACATACTGATTGTAGCTGCAGGGAGACCAAAGGCTATCACTGCTGATATGGTTAGAGACGGGGTAGTGGTGATTGATGTTGGCGTTAACCGGATAGGAAAAACAGCCGAGGGCAAGGCTATTTTATGTGGTGATGTCGACTTTGAAGCGGTTAAAGAGAAAGCCAGTGCTATTACTCCAGTGCCTGGTGGTGTTGGTCCTATGACCATAACCATGCTTATGCTAAATACATTAAGAGCAGCAAAGTTGGTTGCTGGACTAGCCTAGAAGGGGGAAATAAATGGAATATAAAATGGAGAAAAAGAGCGCCCCGGAGAGGGGGGAGGTAGAGGTGCTGGGAGCAACCTTTGAAAAGGGTAAACCCGAGGGTGAGGAACTGGGAAGATGGCGACAGAAACTGGAAAACAGGGAGGATAAGCTCAAATATCTACAAAACGGTGAGAGGTATTGGTACGGAACGGACTGGTATGGTAGTGAAAAGAGAAAGAATCCGGCTTAGGTAAGGAGGTAAAGGGATGGCATTTGAAATTCCTAAAACACCCTATAGCGGCAAAATCAGAGAGGTAACGCTGGGCAAAGGAGATAAAGCGGTCACAGTTGGCGGAGAGACAGCCTATCCGTTTTACTTGTTTGAAGGTGAGATGCCCCACCCACCCAGAATAGCCATGGAGGTCTGGGACTGTCCCCCTGATGAATGGGCTGAGGCGGCTCTAGAGCCATTTGCCGGGGTAACCGATGACCCGGTTGCCTGGGCGAAGAAATGCATAGATGATTACGGAGCCGAGATGATTGCCCTGCAACTGATAAGCACCGACCCTAATGGGCTTGACCGGGGAGCTGATGAAGCTGCTGAGGTGGTCAAGAAGGTGGCTGATGCTATTGATGTTCCCTTAATCGTTTGGGGTACAGCTAACCATGACAAGGATACCGAAGTTCTGCGAGGAGTTTGCGAGCTTTGCCAGGGGAAAAACCTTATTGTTGGACCGGCTGAGGAAGGGGACCATAAGAAGATTGGCGCCTCGGCTATTGGTTATCACCATACGGTAATTTCGTCAACACCTATAGATATAAACCTAGCCAAACAGCTTAATATCCTGCTGGGTAATCTTGGGGTTCCTGACGAGTTGATTGTGGTAGACCCTACCGTCAGTGGTATAGGCTATGGTATTGAGTATTGCTACTCAGTAATGGAGAGAATCAGGATGGCAGGGTTAACTCAACAGGATGAAAAACTCCAGTTCCCTATTATTTGTAATATAGCCAAAGAGGCTTGGAAGACCAAGGAAGTGCATCTGCCAGATAATGAGTTCAATATGGGGGATGCCAAGAAAAGGGGTATTTTGATGGAGGCGATGTCAGCTATGATTTTGCTTTTAGCTGGGGGTGATGTACTGATCATGAGACACCCAGAGGCGATAAAACTAGTTCGAGAGATGATGGCTGAGTTAACAGCTTCATAAGAATAACTAAGATTTGAAGGGGGATGTAAGATGGCAGAAGCAGAAAACAAAAGTATTGATAGTGCCAGCATTAAGATGATAGAAAAGGCGGCTGGTGACGGAGTTAACACCGTTTTCGATAGGGCGGAAAAAATGAAGCCCTGTCCCATAGGTGCTGAAGGCAGTTGCTGCAAGAACTGCGGTATGGGGCCATGCCGGGTGCCCTTACCTAAAGGGAAAGAAGAAACACCCGAAGAGAAGCAGAAAAGGAGAGGTATTTGTGGAGCTACTGCCGAAACTATTGCTGCTCGTAACTTTATTCGGATGGTAGCCGGTGGAGCGTCTGCCCACTCTGACCATGGTCGGGGAGTGGCTGAACTTTTCCTGGCAGTAGCTAAAGGAGAAGCTCCGGGCTACGAAATTAAAGATGAGCAGAAGCTGTTGCAACTGGCTCTGGATTGGGGCGTTGAAATTGGTGACCGCAGTAACAACGAAATAGCGATAGATATTGGTGAGATAGCTCTGGCCGAATTTGGTAAACAGAAGGGTGAGCTTATAACCTTAAGGAAGGCGCCGCTAAAGCGCCAGGAGCTATGGCGGAAGCAGGGGGTTGCCCCTCGAGGTATAGATAGAGAAATAGTGGAGATAATGCACCGAACCCACATTGGGGTTGACCAGGACTACAAAAACCTGCTCCGCCAGGGGGTTAAGGCGTCTATAGCTGATGGCTGGGGCGGCAGTATGATTGCTACCGAACTTCAGGATATTCTCTTCGGTACCCCGGCACCTGTTCTAGGCAAGATAAACTTAGGGGTGCTTAAGAAAGACGAAGTAAATCTTATAATTCATGGTCACGAGCCGCTACTTTCTGAGATGATTGTCGCTGCGGCTCAGGACCCCAAGATGGTGGAACTGGCTAAGTCTAAAGGGGCTAACGGGATAAACTTGGCTGGTATGTGCTGCACTGCCAACGAGATACTAATGCGTCATGGTGTACCTATAGCTGGGAATTTCCTGCAACAGGAGCTAGCCCTGGTTACCGGGGCTGTGGATGCTATGGTGGTAGATGTTCAGTGTATTATGCAGTCCATACAGACTGTAGCTGAGTGCTACCATACCAAGATTATCACTACCTCACCCAAGTCTAAGATTACCGGTGCCACTCATATTGAGTTTGACGAGCATGACGCCCTGAAGTCAGCCCGGGAGATAGTCAAAACCGCTATTGAGAATTTCCCCAATCGGAAGGGGAATATTGGCATTCCTGAGGAGCAAACTGACGTAGTTGCCGGCTTTAGCCATGAAACTATTAACTACCTGCTGGGCGGTATGTTCCGCGCCTCCTACCGACCGTTAAACGACAATATCATAAACGGACGAATTAGAGGGGTAGCTGGCGTTGTCGGCTGCAATAATGCCCGGGTTAAGCACAACGAGGCTCATGTTACTATGGTTAAGGAACTGATAAAGAATGATGTGCTGGTGATTACTACCGGTTGTAACGCCATTGCTTGTGCCGAAGCCGGGCTTATGGTTCCCGAAGCTGCTGCCGAGTATGCCGGTGAGGGACTGGCTTCGGTATGTGAGACAGTGGGTATCCCGCCAGTATTACACATGGGTTCCTGTGTTGACAACAGCCGCATCCTGATAGCGGCTACGGCCATGGTTAAGGATGGGGGCCTGGGTGATGACATCAGCGACCTGCCGGTAGCCGGAGCCGCCCCCGAGTGGATGAGCGAAAAGGCAATCTCTATCGGACAGTACTTCGTTGCTTCTGGGGTATTCACCGTGTTCGGTGTAACCTGGCCTACCACAGGCAGTAAAGAGGTGACCGAACACCTGTTTAAAGACTTTGAGGAGATGTACGGCGGTATGTGGGCGTTTGAACCCGACCCGATTAAGGCTGCCCAGATGATGATTGAGCATATTGACAAGAAGCGTAAGGCATTGGGTATTGACAAGGCTAGAGAGAGGATACTCTATGATATGGCGATGAGAAGAGAGCTGGAAGCAGTTTAGCACTAAAGCTATTAGAGAGGAGGCTTTTGAAATATGTCCAAGATTATTGCATCAGCAGCTATTAGAGGGGCTCACAAAATAGTAGACCGAGCTGAGAAGAAGTGGCAGGAAGCAATGGATAAATGGGGAGCAAATGAACCAGTGGGCTTCCCCAACACCGCTTATTATCTACCAGTAATCTATGGGATTCTTGGTATGAAGGTGGAAAAGCTCGGTGACATGGAGCCGGTATTAAAGCGGTGTAAGTCGCTTCTACCACCCCCGGTGAGGGAAACATGCCCCTTACCCTATCTGGCGCCAGCCCTTGATGCCGGGATGGCAACCTTCTTCGCTGAGGA